>CAYSYX010000009.1:0-31869 GCA_964435055.1 uncultured Polyangium sp.
CTTGCGCGGGTCGAGGGCGAGGAGCCCTCGTGGGGTTTGGGGTGAAACCCCAATGGCTACAGCACGCGGCTCCGCGTCGCCGTGCAGCGCGATGTAGTCGGCGCGTAGGCCCGGACAAACATCGTCGTAGACGCATTGTTTGCACACCAAAGGTTTGACCCCGCCCGACAGACGCGAGTCCTTCAGATCGAAGACATCGTCGGGCGTCACGACCGTCACGAGATCTGCGCCCGGATGATGCACGTGCGCTTCGTAGCCAGGGAGGAAACATCGAGGGATGTGCAGCGAACGCACATCGAGATTTCGATCGCGCGCCACATCGAGCGCTTCTTTCACCGCTTCGGCAACGGCGGAGATTTTGGGCAGTTGGTGCGTGTTTTTCGCGTTTCCGTCGGTTAGCGACACCAGCCACAAACGAAAATCGCGCACGCCCTGATCGGCCAACGCGATGACCCACGCGCGTGCGTCTCGGTACGTGTCTTCTTTCAGGATCAAGTCGGCGATGGGCTTCAGGTTTTTCCCGACCAGATTCGCGATGGCTTGTTTTCGCAGGATTGCGGAGCCTTCCCGTTGCACCGTCGCGTCGTACGCATCGTCTTGCAGCGCGTGCATCGACACGTGGAACTGATTCACGCCGGCGTCGGCGAGCGCCTCGAGGTACGGCAGGTGCGCGTAACGCAGCCCGTTCGAAGCTACTTTCAACTGGACAAACCCTCGTTTTTTTGCGTACTTCACCAGCGCGATCAGGTCCGGACGAATCGTCGGTTCGCCTCCGGTGAACGCGATGTCGCGAAATCCGCGGAGCGCTGCGCGATCGATCTCTTTCGCGATCCGCTCGGTCGGCAACATGCGCAGCCGCATTTCCGGAGTGATCGTGCAGTACGTACACGCCAAATTGCAGTCGTAACCGAGCACCACGTCGAGCAGCGGCATGCGCGCATGTTACTCCTGCCGAACGATCCGGCGCTTCGAGCCTCGCGTTTTACTTGCGCTTTGCGAGGTGTTGGTCCACGTTCCGGCCCATGTCCAAAACGCCGCTCCTGTTTCTCTTGGCCATCGCCGGCTCGGCGTGCAGCACGTTGGCTACGGGCCCCGAATGGACAGGCGGTGGCCTTGAAACGATCGGCCCGATTCGCGCTGCGGAACGTGAAGAAATCGAAGAGCGCGAGCGTGAGCGATTGGCGCGAATGCCCACGCGTGTGGGTGCGCGCCACATCCTCGTCATGCACGCGCGTTCGTTGCAGAAGCCGGAAAACGTCAAGCGCACGCGCGAAGAAGCCAAAACGCGCGCGGAACAATGCCTCGCTGCATTGCGTTCCGGTGCCGCGTGGGAATCGGTTGTCGGGGAATGCTCGGACGAACCCGGTGCGGCGGAACGAGGCGGCGATCTTGGGGTATTCGAACGTGGCGCGATGGTGAAAACGTTCTCGGATGCCGCATTTCAGCTCGAAGTGAATGCCATCAGTGATCTCGTCGAAACGCCGTACGGATTTCACATCATTCAGCGTACGAAGTGATAGTTCGTCGGTGCGACGCATCGGCATCACTCGATTCAAGATCGCGATAATCTTGTGCGCGGTGTTCTTTGAATGACGACGCTCGATCGATCGTGATAATCCTTGAAGCACGGTCATGCAGAGATTGCGTTTTCTTCATGCCTGGGTTTGTCTGCTTTCCGTAGGGGTCGGGTGTGGCGCAGTCGAACCGCCGAAGCGTGAATGCAAAACGGTGATTTGGGCCGAGCCGGGCGGGTCGACGGACATTCGAGTCGAAGGCAGTTGGAACGAGTGGGGTGAGGCGGAGCCGCTCGAGCAGCGTGATGACGGCTGGTTTCTCAAGCCGATGGATCTTGCGCCGGGTGAATATGGTTATCGTATTGTTCGCGGGGGCAAACCGGAGCGCGATGCGCTCAATCCGTTGACGACATTTCGGTCCGAGGACGAAGAAGAGGTTTCTTTGGCTCTCGTCGACGATTGTTCGGTGCCGGAATTGCGTATTGATCAAGTGGACGTGCAGGGCGATGACGTCACGATTGAAGGCGTGTTTCTTGCGGGTCGCGATGGGGTGGAATTCGACACGAGTTCATTACGCGTACAAACGGAAGGCGTTGAAATTGCGCCGCAAAGTGCTTCGGCTGTCAATGGGCGATTCTCCGTTGCGGCGCAGGGTTTGTCCCGAGGCAAACACACGTTTACGCTGACGGCCGAAGACAAAAATGGCAAATCGGCGTTGCCCGTCAAAGCCGCGGCCTGGACGAAACCCGCGCAAGAATCGTGGAACGACGGCATTTTGTATCATTTGATGGTCGATCGATTTCGCGGCGACGGAGGCGCGGTTTTGATGCCGCCGTCGAGTGCCGGATCGCGAGCGGGCGGGACGCTCGATGGCGTACGCGCGGAAATTGCAAAAGGCACCTTTGATGAGCTTGGCGTGAGCGCTTTATGGATTTCGCCCGTGTATACGAATCCGACGGAAATTCGTGAAGGGCGCGATGGGCGGCTTTATGAAGGGTACCATGGGTATTGGCCTTTGGAATCGCGCGGCGTCGAGCCGCGAATCGGCGGCGAAAGCGCATTGCACGAATTGGTCGCGGAAGCGCATCGACATGGCATTCGGGTGATTTTCGATATCGTCCCGAACCACGTGTATGAACGAAATGAGCGTTATACGCTGCATCGTAATGCGGGTTGGTTTCATGAAGGAATGGACGGATGCGTCTGTGGAAGTCCCGGTTGTGGTTGGGGAGAAAAACTCCAGACGTGTTGGTTTACCCCGTACATGCCCGACGTGCGTTTTCAAAATGCCGACGCCATGCGGATACAGGCCGATGACGCCGTGTATTGGACGGATACGTTCGATGCCGACGGGGTGCGAGTGGACGCCGTGCCGATGATGCCGCGAGCTGCGACGCGACGTATCGCGCATGCATTACGTCGAAATGTCGCGGGCGATGAAGCCACGTTTTTGCTGGGCGAAGTTTACACGGGCGCAGGCACGGGCGGGATCGAATCGATTCGGTATTATTTGGGCCCGTATGCTTTGAATTCGGCCTTCGACTTTCCGCTGATGTGGACGATTCGCGATGTATTTGCGGCGGACCGCAAAGGTTTTTCGGCCGTCGAAGAAACGCTCGTTTTGAACGACGCGGCGATTGCGCATTCGGGATCGGTATTGGGACGGATGATCGACAATCACGACACGTCGCGCTTTTTATCGGAGGCTGTGGGGAATGCGGGGAATGATCCTTGGAATGCTCCGCCGCCGCAGCCGACGGATCCGAACGTGTATGCACGGGCGAAAATGGCGCTCGCGTTTGTCCTTACGATTCCGGGATTGCCCGTATTGTATTACGGTGACGAACTGGCGATGGCGGGGGCGGGCGATCCGGATTCTCGGCGGGTGGTGCCGGATTTGGCTACGATTTCGCCATTACAGGCTGAGGTACGGGTGGTCGTATCGCGTCTTGGTCGATTGCGGCGTTGTTCTGCGGCCTTGCGCAAAGGTGAACGAGTGCCGGTGGTGGTTGGGGCGGACATGTATGCGTATTTGCGTGATGCCGATGATGGCGATCCGGCGGTGATCTTATTTGCGCGGAAAAAAACGAGCATTCCATTGCCGTCCGGCGGGGTGCCTGCGGGGCAATACGTTGATGTATTCACGGGCGAGACGTTCGGTCTCGGGATGGGAGAATCCGTGCCGCTCGGTGATTTGTCGTATCGCGTGCTTCTCCGCGAGGGAAGCGTTTGTCTCAACCCCACACCGTGACGTGCACAGAATATGAACTTGAACAGAACGCTACGTTGCCTTGGTTTGACCACATTGATTACGTTGCCCGTGGTGGGTGGCGCATCATGTTTGGCCGAGGATCTCAATCAATACAATTCTCCGGGTGGTTTGGCCGGGTATAATCCCGGCGACGGGCCTCCGCCGGGTGGATCCACTGGAACAGGTTTTGGAACGGGCGGTGGAGGCGGCACGGGCAATGGTCCGCCGATGCCTCCGATGTGCATCGACGATCTGAAGCGTTGCGATTACGAATTTTCGCTCCCTGATTCCGGACAAACCTCGGTCGAGGTGCGGGGCGATTTCGGCAACAACACTTGGAACATGGGCGTTGCCTTGACGAAAGCCGCCGGAAAGTGGTCGGCCGTCGTTCCGATTCCCTACAACAAGCAGGTCCAATACAAATACGTCATCGACGGGAACAATTGGATCATGGATCCCACGAACCCGAACCAAATCGACGATGGGTTTGGCGGAAAAAACAGCTTGCTCATGGCGACGACGTGCGATCCGTGGACGTGCGTGTCGGCGCCGCCTCCGCCGGAAGACAGCCCGATTGAAGCCTGGCGAGATGCCGTGTTGTATTTCGTCTTCGTCGATCGTTTCGTCGACGGGGATCCCACGAACAATGGTTCGCCCGTGGCCAACGTGCCGCCATTAGCCAATTATCACGGAGGTGATTGGCAGGGCGTCATCAACAAGATCAAAGAGGGCTATTTCGGGCAGCTTGGGGTCAATACGTTGTGGCTCACGGTGCCTGTCGACAATACCGAACAATCGGGTAAAGGAACGGACGGGCATGATTACAGCGCCTATCATGGGTATTGGCCGAAGGACTTTTACAAGGCCGAAGAGCATTTCGGCACGATGGCCAAGCTGAAGGAGCTCGTGGATGAAGCGCATAAAGTGAACATCAAGGTGCTCATCGATTACGCGGCGAACCATGCGCATAGTTCGGCCATGGTCTACCAGCAAAACATGGGCTGGTTCTGGCCGAATTCCAATGGCAATGGTGGAAATTGCGTTTGCGGCGACGGTTGTGGTTGGGAAGGTCCGACGCAGGAGAAATGCTGGTTTACGCCGTATTTGCCGGATTTCAATTACGAAGTCGCCGACGCTCGCAAATACAGCATCGACAACATGGTTTGGTGGTGGCAACAAACCGGTATCGATGGTTTGCGCTTGGATGCGCTCAAGCACATGCACATTTCGTGGCTCACGGATTTGCGCACGCGCGTGAACAACGATATCGATAAAGTCACCGGCAAACACTTTTACATGGTGGGCGAGACGTATACGGGAGACAAAGGGCTCATCAATTATTACGTCGATCCGCTGACGAAGCTCGACGGCCAATTCGATTTCCCGCATCGCGCCGAAATTTGCTCGAAAATTCTCCTTCGTCAGGGCACCATGCAGGAGCTCGAAGGGTTCTTGAATGGCAACGACGGGGCGTACGGCAATGGGATCATGAGCACGTTCATCGGCAATCATGACTTGCCGCGCGTGATTCATTTGGCCCAGGATGCGCCGGCTTGGACCAATCCTTGGGATGGCGGGAAAAACTCGAATTGGCCCAATCAAGCCGGTCCGGGGCTGCCCGGTGGGACGTCGGCGTTCGAGCGTATGGCCAACGCGTTTACATTGCTCATGACGACGCGCGGCGTGCCGCTCATTTATTACGGCGACGAGATTGGTTTGCCCGGTGCGGGTGACCCGGACAATCGTCGCGACATGCAATGGTCGGGTTATTCGGCGGGCCAGAATCAGCTCAAGACGCACCTGGGCAAGCTCGGCCAAATCCGTAAAGATCACGTTGCATTGCGTCGAGGGAATCGTTCGAGTCTCTGGGCGACGCAGGACACCATGGCGTACAAGATGGTGCATGCGACTGAAACGGTGTATGTCGCGATCAATCGCGGCGACGCTCAAGGTTCCGTCAGCGGTTTGCCCAGTGGCACGTTGACAAACCTCTTGACGGGTCAATCCGTGACGGGTCCGACGCTGAACCTCCCGCCGCGTTCGTCCATGATTCTCACGCAATAGTCAAGCCATCTCGAACTGTCGGGCGCGGCGAAATGACTCGAAAGCCGTATTTTCGCCGCGCCGATCCCGTATCCACCCGCCGTAGTATCTGAGCGCTGGAAGGTTTTTCACATCCGGCGGTGGTTCCTTTTGACGCGTCCGACCGGAACGTGTAAGGATCCATGGGTCACGGAAGGTAGGAGTCTCCTTATGTCGCTGCTTGACGATCCGGTTCAATTTTCCAAGATTTTCCACCACTTCCGCTCGGGCTCGATCTTTCGCAACGTGAGCCGTCATGATTTTGCTCGCCTGCTCTCCGCCGCTACCGTCAAGGAAGTGACGCCGGGCGAACAAGTATGCGTTGCGGATGCGGCGCCGGGAGCGCCGCCATCGTCGAGTTTCTACATTCTGCTTTCGGGCGACTTCAATTTGAATGGGTCGACGATTCCGGGCGGCATTCAGAATGGAATCGTCGGCGTTGAAGACGTGGTCAATCAGGCGCCGCGTTCGGTCACGTTGAACGCTCTGTCAAAAGGCATCGTTGCCGAGATTCCGGCCACGTCTTTTCGAACCTTGCTTGGTTCGTCGACCCCATTTCGTCAATCTCTCAACCCATTGGGTCCAATCGCCGCGGCGGGGCCCGATTGTATTGCGCCGTGCGAGCTCGCGTCGCGTGGGAATGTCGTCCAGTTCATCTCGGATATTCCCGATATGCCTCTTTCATTGCTCATCGAATTGCTTTCGCGCGAAATCGCCACGAGTTTTGCGGATAGCGTACTCGTCTTGCGAGCGTGCGCGCCCGGTCAAGCGCCGAGTGTCGCACCGATTTTGCTACCCAATGCGGGCCTCGGAGCGCTCTCGTATATGTTGGTCGACGCGAACGTCATTGCCGATGTTGCGACCCACGTGCCCCATTACGACTACGTCATGTTGGACGGTGTTACGTCGCCCGCAGTGGATGTCGTCGTGAAGTTGTTTTTCGGTTACCCGCAGGAATTCGCCAATGCGCCGGTGGGAATGCCCAGAATATTCCAAACGTGCGTGGTGGGTCAACCGCCGTTGCCTTGTTCCGACGATTTGCAATACATCAATGCGAATATGGTCCAGACCAAACATCGCGGCGATTGTCGTATTCGCCTCGATTTGGTGCAATTACGCGCCTTGGCCCAGGTGTGGAACCCATATCTGCCGCTGGTGTCGCTCGATGAAACCCTCACGCGTGAAATGGGCGTGTGGGCTCGCGCATTGACGTGTCGACGTACAGGCGTGGTCTTGGCGGGTGGTGGCGTATGGTCCATGCAATCGGTGTACCTTTTGCGCGAATTGTATGCGCGCGGCGTGCCGGTGGACGTCATTACCGGAGCCAGCGCCGGAGCCATGGTCGGCGGGTTTTACAGCGTCTTGGGGCTTGCCGGATTGGACCGCATCGTCGAATGCGGCGACAGCGGCATACTCGACCTGCTCATCACCGCATGGATGGTTTGTCCCGCCGTCGCGCAGAACTTCTTGGAGCGCGAATTTGGTAAATACACGTGCCTGGACCATTTGTGGGTCGATTTTCGGCCCAATGCGACAAACCTCACGAGTGGTCTCGGCGTCGCGTTTACCGAGGGTCCGGTGGCTTTGGCCGTCCGAGCGGCGGCGTCCGCGCCACCTCTTTTTGCTCCGACATTCAGCGGATCGCAGCGGTTTGTCGACGGAGCGTTCTCGAACAACGTGGCGGCGCAAGTATTGCCGTATTTCGGCGCGAATTTGACGTTTGCCGCCAATACTTATCCGCCGTCGTATCGACCCAACGTTCCGTGGGTGCCGGGTTTTGTGACCCGCACGCTGAGTCTTGGGCCGTTGAATAGGTTGTTCGACTTCACCGTGGCGCTCAATTTATTGGCGAATATCACGGGTGCGGTCGAAGGCGGGTATGCGGATATTGCTTATGATGCGTCCGCGACCATTCCGTTTCCGTTTCTCCTGACAAGCGATTTCCGTAAATCGTCTCAGATCGTCAACGAAGCATCGCAGAATCCGGTCCTGAATGGAGCGATTGATGCGTATGTCGCTCGCTGGGAACACCTGCGTTTGCGAGGGCAACGTACGTGGGATACGTTGCCCCCGTGATGGCCGCGTGGTTGTCGGGCCAATCGTGAAATCATGCCGCTCGATGCGGCTCGCGGTCCGTCGGTACATCGTCCATTGCGTACGCAATGGTTTGCCCAAGCGAACCATTGGGGCGATGTACCGGCCCGTTTGCGCGACGAACGACAGGCGACGGACGAAGGATCGTCGTAGAAATCAGGTTACGCTGACGCGGACGGCTTATCGGGTGCGGGGCGTTCTTCAAAGCCGAGGCGCGTTCGGACCTCGTGGAAATCGAGTTCCCACATGTCTTCGAACGGAGCGAAGAACAGGTTGTAGGATTTATGGCTCAACTTGTACCCGCGAATCATTTCTCTGACCATGGCTACGGGTTGGCCATAACGCAACATCATGTAGGGCGTGCCGGCGACCGATGCAATGCCATAAGGTTCGCGCAAGTTCATCATGTTGAATACTTGCAAGCCCATTTCACCGGGAACGTCGGTGCCAAAACCCACGATTGCATGTATGATGTCGTGAATCTTGAAAAATCGCTGCGTCACCCAATCGCGCTTGAACGTTTCGGCGAGCCCCGGTGCCGCGCCCACGTGACCACCGGCGGAAATGTAGTGCTCTTCGAAGAAGAGAGCATATCGATACCCGAATGTATTCGTCGGCAGCTTTTTCAGCGCCTCGATATCAATCGGCTGCTTTGTCAATTGTCGAAGATGCTCCACCTGCTCTCGCGGAGCCTTCGCGATCATGTTCCGATACCACGTTTGCACGGGCCATGAGAGCGACACGGCATCGACCATGAGGTTGAGCGCGTCAAACTCGAATGGTTTCCACCAGAGGATCGACATGGCGCGCAGAGCTTGACCGTATTTGACCATGACAGAATGCAAGGTACATGCTGCCCTCGGGGCGTGTCAACCACGCGTAGCAAAAATATCAGAAGCGGCTGACACAACCATCTTGACGCCTGTCATTAGTTCGTCATAAGGACGAAGAGCGTCCCGGACGCATCGGACTACCCTAACGTATGAAAATGATTGACAAGAAGCGGCAATGGATCTCGCGATCCCCGATGTGGTGCACGTCGGATTGTTACGACGGAGTCCGGTTCCGCATTACAAGCGCACTGGCTTCTCTCGCCACACTTTGCTTCGACAACAGGGGTTTTCAAGCGAACTCTCGAGCGAAGTAGCAAGACAAACTGCATAGCCGCGTTACCACGTCAAAGAGATGTGTCAAGGTCGGATTTGGTACTCGAGATAAATTGGTGGAAACGATGATCAACGCACGAATTTTGGGTACGGGCAGTCATCTTGCTGGTCGTCGCGTTCCGACGAGTGAAGTCGCGAGTGTCGCATTGCCGGGCAAGGATCCGAAAGACGTTGAAGACAAGATTGGAATTTCGACACGATATTGGGTTGATGCCAAAACGACGGCCGCGGAGATCGGCACGGAAGCATTGAAGCGGGCGATTGAAGCGTCCGGTTTGTCGCCGAAGGATCTGCGGCGAATCATTTTCGTCAGCTCCACCGGCGGTGATATGCTCATTCCGGGGACGGCGCATCTCGTGTGTGATCGGCTCGGCCTTCACGATACGTGTGATGCATTCGATATCAACAATTCTTGCGCGGGATTTCTCACGGCGCTCGATACGGCGGCTCGTTCGGTGGCGACGGGATTCGGTCCGGTGGCGATTGTTTCCGGTGAGATCTTTTCGCGATATCTCCCCGCGGAAAAACCCCGTCCGTATTTGGTCATGGGGGATGCCGCCGCTGCGGCCATCATTGGACCGACCACGGAAAAAGAAGGCGTCTTGGCGTCATTTTTGGCCAGCAGCGCCGAGCTTCGTCGGGAAGTGACCATGCAGCACCCGGGTTTGTCTGCGCCGCCCACGTTCCTCCAATTCGATGCGACCTACGAAAAACTCACGAGCGTCGCGGCCGACGCATTGGCCGGCAGTTCGGCCAAGGTCCTTGCGGCGGCGGGTATCGAATTGAGCGACATCGAATGGTTTTTGCCGCATCAGCCCAATGGTCGAATGCTCGAAAAAATCATGGCGATCATGCATGTTCCCATGGAGCGAACCATTACGGTCGTCGACGAGATCGGCAGCGTGGGTTCGGCGTCGGTGCCCGTGAGCCTCGATCGGCTGATGCGCAGCGGAAAGGTTCGTCCGGGTGATCGCATTTTGATGGCGGCGGTTGGTGCGGGCACGGGTTATGGTGCCGTTCTTTTTCAGGCGGGAGTACGATGAATCTTGGACCTAGCGCGGCGCGTGCCGCATGGCATGGCTATTGGACCGCAATGCGGTATTATCACCGGTTCGAAGTCCGAGGCCTGGAGAATGTCGAACGGTCGGGACCGGCGCTCATTGTGGGATATCACGGTCGAGGTGTCGCTCATGATATGATCATGCTCGCTTCGCTTTTGTACGAGCGGAGCGGCGCGCAAAGAACGGACTTCGGAGCAGCCTTCAGCACATACGGATCTCGTGTGAAATGCCCGGTAACGGTCGCATTCGCGAGCACGATGGTCTCACCGGTGCGCACGACGTAATTGATGATGGCGCCCGACATCCGCGCTTCATTGTCCGCCAACGTGAGGCCGCTCAACGAAGTCGCCGTACGATCCGGCTCGCATTCCGCTTCGACCACGAGTCGCCCGTCGCGCATGAGCAGGAAAAACCCTCGCCGCGCTCCGGCATTTTCGAGCATGATTTCGAGCAGTGCGTGCACCAAACGATCGAGCACGATTTCTCGGGAGATCGCTTGCGCCGCTTTCATCACCGAAGACAGCTCCAAAAGTTCGGTCTTCCCGGCGGTCGTCGGCGTTTGGGCGATGATCGTCTCGTGCTTGTTCGCAAAACTCGTTTTTCCACCGAGTTTTTCCGGGTACGCCTGCTCGAGCGTCTTGACCTTCGCTCCCGCTCCCCAACGTAAATAGGCATAATGGGCATCGACCAAATATGCTTCGCCCGCGCGCGTATACGTCCACGATCGACACGCATCGGCGGCGCGTTCACACGCTACGGCTTCGTCGTAGATGTAATTCTCTTGGGATGCATTTCGAATCGCATTTTCATAAAGCTCCATCGCCTCCGCAATGCGATCTTGGTTTCGCGCCCGCTCCGCTTCGACGAGCTGCCATTTGTGCATGAAATTCATCGGGGCATGACGCGCCCAGCCGGCCATTTCCGCTTGATTACGCTCGACCTTGACCAATGCGGCGGCTCTTTCGGCTTCAGGAAGGCTGCGGGCGTGCGCGAGCAAGGCCAGGGATTGAAACTCGTTCTGCAATATCAGCATGGGGTGGCCCATGAGCCCGTGGCGATTGGCTTCGGCTTGTTCGGCAAAAGCAACCGCTCGAGCATATTGACCGAAAATGTATGCCAAAAGGGTTTTACATGTATAAAGTACGCATAACGATGAGAAATTTTTCGCTTCGACGAGCGCCGGAGTTCGGGTGATTTCATCGAATGTTTCTCCAACGAGAATCGATGGATCGTCGGAGGCATGCATCAAATTCAAAACGGTTTGCAGCGGAATGGCGGCGAACAGTCGCAGCATGTCGTGCTTCATGCGCGTCAAGAATTCCACGTGCAGCGCTTGCTTCTTGGCGACATCATCGAGCGGCAATGCGGCGATGAGCGGTGAGGTGCACGAATTCGAGGCACAATGCGCGGCGAACTGCAACTCCGCCGTATCGATGCCCGCGGTCAATCCTTCACGGAGCAGCGAAAGCGTTTCCCGCAAATGCACTTTCCAAGGCTTGATGAGCACCGCCAGGAGTAAATACACATTGCTTTTCGCTTGGCGCGCTTCGAGCCGTTCGAGCACCGTCGCCGCAAGATCACCCCAAGCCGCCGCGGCGTTGGCATCTCCGAGCACACCCGCATGCAAAACGCCGTACGTCGCATAAGCAACGGGCGCCATGGGCGTATTGCCGTGCAATACGCATTGATGCAAATGTTCGCACGCAACGAGCAGGAACAGAATGGGATTGGCCGTTTTCGACGGCGCAGCCAGCAAAACGAGTAATCGTTGGACGGCGAGATCCGTCGCGATCTTCGTCTCCGGCAACAAAGCCAGATCCGCAATGGGACGTTCACCGAGCACCGCGCGATTTCGTTCGAGCGCGGCCGTGAAGTCCGCACGTGTCGGTTGCGCAGGCAAATGCACGCCCAACAGCGCCAGCGCCTCGAGCCCATCGTGAATCACTTCGTCGAATTTGTTTCGCGACAAATTGTAAAGCATGCGCGTTTCCACGACGGTGACCTTCTCCATCGTCGTGCGCGAATGCTTCATCGCCACGTCGCACAATTGCTGGGCGGCCTCGAGGTGCGCATTCAAGTATTCCGCTTCGGCGGCGTCCGTATAAATCTGAATCGCGAGATCGTGGTCTTTATCGAATGCATTCTCCGGCAAAATATGCACGGCCGTCATGGAATAACGCGACGCCGGCTCGAAAGCCGCCGACGCTTTGGCCTTTCGCGACGCCCGTAAAGCAAGCTTCGCCAAACGATATCGTTCGTCTCGGGTCGTGATGCCGTCGATACCGAGCATGTATTGGTTCACGATATCGAACAAATGCTCGTCATGCGTCTTTTCCGGCGCGGTCGACAGAAAGAACCGCGCCAATTCCAAATGCACATCCGCCCGCTCTTTTTCCCGCAACAGCGAATACGCGGCGTGCCGGACCCGATCGTGCAAAAAGCGAAAGGACAAACCCGTCACCGTATCCACGAGCTCTCCGGGAGGCGTGGGCGCCGTCGGCAAACTCTGTTGAATGGGAATCAAAAGCCCTTCGTCGATGGCCTGCTGCAAAGCGACGATCGCGGTTTCCGGCGGACAGCGGGCGATGACCGACAACGTGCGCGGATCGAATCGATTGCCGATACACGCCGCGAGCTCCAATGTGCGCTGAGCCAACGGCGTGAGGCGATGAATTTTGCTCACCATCAATTCGACGACATCGAGCGTCAAGCCGAACGAACGAATGTTTTCGATATCCCAACGGTAAGCGCCGGCATCCGGATCGAATTCGATGAGGCCGTCGTTCACGAGCGACGACAATAGTTGCGCCATGAAAAACGGATTTCCACCCGTCTTCTGCAAAAGCAACGCCGCGAGCGGTCCTGCCCGATCCGAACCGCAAAACAAAGCGTCATCGAGAAACTGAACGATATGCGGCGTCGACAACGGCGTCAACGTAATGGTCGCCGCCTTCTTCACCCGCGATTGCAGCGTTTCGAGCAGCTGAGACAAAGGGTGCGTCTCGGTAATTTCATTCTCGCGGTACGCCCCGATCAAACAGAAATAACGTAATTGCGAATCCGTGAGCAATTTCTCGAGCAGATTCAAGGACGGGTGATCCGCCCATTGCAGGTCGTCCAAGTATACGACGATCGGATATTCCTTGGACGACAACGTGCGCACGAAGTTCTGGAATGCGAAATGAAATCGATTGACCGCTTCGGTCGGGGCTACGGCGATAGGGGGCGCTTGCTTGCCGATGACCAATTCGAGGTTCGGGATCAATTCTGTAATGATGCCGGCGTTGTTTCCGAGCGTCCGGGTGAATCGATCTCGCCAAAGTTCGAGCTCGTCTTGGTTTTCACCCAGGATTTGGCGAATGATTTCCTGGAACGCGTCGATCAATGACGCATAAGGCACGTTGCGACGCAGTTGTTCGAATCGCCCCATCGCAAAATAGCCCCGAGATGAGACAAGCGGGGCGCACGTTTCGGTGATCAGCGACGTCTTGCCGATTCCCGAATAACCCGCCACCATCACCACTTCCGTGTTTCCCGTGGCGCAGCTCTCGATGATTTCGCGTAATTGAGCGGCGGGTACTTCCCGGCCGTAGAGTTTCTGCGGCAAATGAAATTGGCTGGAAATATCGAATTTACCGGCTACGAAACCATCCAACGACCGGGACGCATCGAGCGTTTCTTGGATCGCCTCCAAATCCAGCGCCAAACCTCGCCCCGATTGATGACGTTTGTCCGGTGTCTTCGCGAGCAGCTTGTGAATGACATCCGAAAGCGCCTTCGGAACATCCGGACGCAGCTCGTGCAGAGGTTGCGGTTCGAGCGCGATGTGCGCGTGCAATAACGCCAACGTGTCGTCCATTTGAAATGGCGTCGTCCCCGCCAAAAGCTCGTAAAGCGTGATCCCCAGAGAATAAAGATCGGCCCGATAATCGAGCAATTGACTCATGCGCCCCGTTTGCTCGGGCGACATGTATTGCAGTGTTCCTTCGAATAAACCTGATTTGCGCGTCGCTTGAGCGTCGGTCGATGCTGTACGAGCAATCCCGAAATCAATGATCTTGACCTCCCCCGTCACCGGATTGCGTACGATATTCGACGGATTGATATCCTTGTGAATCACGCGTCGCTGGTGTATTTGCCCGAGCGTCCGGGCGACACGACTGCCGATGTCCAGCACTTCGTGCACCGTAGGTCGCTTCGCGGCATACAGCTGTCGCAACGAAATGCCCCCGAAATCCTCCATCACCAGCGCCAATCGATTCTTGTACCGGGCAATTCCATAAACCCGAATCACCCCCTCGAATCGCAAAGAATCCAAAATCTCGTATTCCCGCTCCAGCTTCTCCAGCTCGATCGGTGGCGGATGCTCACTTTGAGGCATCTTGAGGATACAGGGTACCTGATCCGACAAACGTGTCGCACGAATGATCTGCGTGCGACCGCTTTGATGGACGCGTTCGCCCAAGCTGTATTCGGTCAGGATATTCTCCATCGTCGCGCAGTCTACTCCGCAGCAAAGCGTCCGTGCACGTCAAATATCACGATCGCGGGAAAATCAGAACATAGGACCCCGGCTGAGGTCGAAACAATGTCGTCTTCGTCGGATGAGCGTCTTTCTTGTAGTGGCTGATCCACGGCAGCGCATTCCACGAGTCGTTATCTTTGATGTATTCCGGCACGACCAAGTCGAGCTCGATGTATCGCCCTTTGGTTTTTTTTGACAAATCCGGCCCGAAAGTCCATTTTTCCCGACCTTCGCGCGCCACGAGGTCGTTGTGAATCGCGCCCCCGTAGGTCAATATCATTTTCTCCGGCGCAGCATTTCCCCGTTGCCCGAGGAGCGTTGTGACCTTTTCATCGATCAACCGGGCAATCATTTCCAGCATCACAATCACGGCGTCGTCTTTTGCTTGAAGAATCTTGTCGTAGTCCGCGCAAGGAGCGCGAAGAATATGCGGCTTGACGCCTTTCGCATGAGCCGCGTCGCCCAGCGTCACGTATTCATTTTGATTGGTTTTGGCTTGATTTTGCGTGACCGGTTTTTGTTTTTCCGCGACCGCGGCTTCTTTCTTTTTCCCGCATTGCCCTTCGGCGACCCAAATCTCGAGCACGATGTCGCTCGCCGGCATCTGCTGCTTCGGATCGACGAGCATAGGCAGGAATGTCTCCGTAAATCGTTTTGTGCTCGAAGTGATTTCTTCAGCTCCTTTGGGAGCGTGTGATTCGCCGATCGCCAACACCAAAGGTTTGTTCGCCAATACCGCGGCAAACGCCTCGCGAGGTGCGTCGAATAGCCGACAGTCCGGTGCCTTGCATGAATCCTCATCGGGCGCAGCGACCGCGGAAGCTGTCGCCGAAGGCACGGCAGGCGGTGTCGAAAGCACCGGCGGAGCAACCACCGTCGCGACTTTGTCATCCTTGCAGCTCGAGACGAACGCCGACAAGAACAGCACCGCCGCCACATATACCCGCGAAGAACGGATGCATTGGTTTGTCATGGATATCCAACCGAAAGCGAACCCAAGTAGCCTAGCAGTGTGGACGTCGCCGTTGCTACGTCGGTCCAACGATTCGATCGAGCTGAATCCGGTACGCTTTCGGGAGCTGATCGAGATCGACGCGTGGTTTTAATGTTCGCAGCGCCGATCGCGTCACCGCATCGATTTCGGAGCCAAGACGCGCCGCTTCGAGATGAACTTCGAGCGCGCGACGAAATCCATCCCGCGCTTTTCGAACATGTCCCCGAAGTTCCTCGATCTCCGCTTCGTGCTGCACGAACATCGCATACGCCGAAATTCGCTCGCGTGATCCCAAGAGAATCGCGGCGCTCGACGAATCGCGTCGGCTGAGGCTGTCCCAGAGCGGCCCGAACAAAACCACCGCGCCGTCGAGCAACATTTTCGCGGCATCATCGAGCTTGCCGGTGCGGCGAAGACCAACGACGCGCCCAAACAGCTCACCAAGCTGCTGCGTCGTACGAAAAGTCGAGTCACGGGATTGAAAAGACATCGAAGCTTGTCCGGACATCCGTCCGATTGTGCCCCCCAGCATACCAGCGTGCGCTCGCAACGAAAGAAATGTCGGAGCCATCCCGGATGCAATGCATACACACCCAATCACACCGGGTTGTGACATGCTCCCGCGTCATCCACCCCAGCTCCGACGAATCGAATGCTCCACTCCATCCGCTACGGCCGACACTTCGACGACTTCATTCCCGGCGCGATCTACCAACACCCGTGGGACGTCACCATCGACGAAGGCATGCTCGCCCTCTTTGCCGCATCGTTCCAAGACGCCCTTCCGACGTACGCCAGCCGGCGCGTCGCGACAAACTTGGGTTTTCCCGATCGTCCCGTCCATCCGCTCGTGCTGTTGAACCTGGGTTTGTCCTTCAGCGTGCACGACGTCAGCGAACAAGCCATCGCGCACCTCGCCTACCTCTCCGTGCGCTTTCCAAATGCTTGTTTTCCAGGTGATTCCGTTTACGCGGCGTCCAGCGTCATCGGCATGCGTCCCGTGTCGACCGGAGACAAAGGCGTCGTGCATGTGCGGACCGAGCTTCGGAATCAAAAAGAACTGGTCGTCTGTTCCTTTGAACGCAAAGCGCTTGTCCGAGCAGGACACCTCCAAGGTCGTCCGCGACAGGAAAATCCCGTCGTCGCTCAAGCACCTCTGTTCCAGGACGAACCCGCTCGCGCCCCCGCGAATCTGCTCGGCCCGTTGCCTCCGCTCCACGGTATCGGACCGTTCCCGACGTTCTGGGAAGACTTCACCGTCGGCGATGTTTACGCCCATGAAGTCGGACGCACCGTCAGCGAAGCAGAACACATGCAAATCGCCACGTTGTGCCGCAATTCGCATCCGTTACATTTCGACGAACACTACTGTCAGAAGCATTCGTTTGCGAAGACGCGCGTGGTGTTCGGCGGTGTGGTGCTTGCGTGGGTGCTGGCTTTATCGAGCCGTGATGTGGCGGGAAACGCGGTGTGGGACATGGGGCTCGACGATGGCGCTCATCCCGGCGGCGTATTTGCGGGCGATACGCTTTATGCGGCGAGTTTGGTGCAGGCGAAAGAGGAGCACGGTCCCGATGCGGGTCTGGTCACGTTGCGCACGGTTGGCGTGAAAAACACGCCGGCGCGCGTGCTCATCGAACGCGGAGAGGATTTGTTCACGCCGGAGCTTGGAAAAACCTCCGGCCGAGTCGTGGAAAAAGCCGTGGAAATCACGCGTACGCTGCTCGTGCGCAAACGCGCTTCGCGTGCGGGATGAAGATCGCAGGAGGGAACCATGTTGAAGATCAAAGGAATCGATCATGTGGCCGTTGCGGTCGAAAACATCGACCAGGCGCTCGAAAAATGGCGTCAAGCTCTGGGCGTCGAGGGGCGGGATCGAGAATTGGTTGGTTCTCAAAAGACCGAAGTCGTCTTGTTACCGCTGGGTTCGAGCAGCGTGGAGCTCATCGAGCCGAAGGGGAACGACGGACTGGCGAAGTTCCTGGAAAAACGCGGTCCCGGGCTGCATCACATCGCGGTGGAAGTCGAAGGTATCGAGGCTGCGCTGACGTTGCTCGAGTCTCTCGGTGTGCCGCTGATCGACAAGACGCCGCGCATCGGAGCTCGAGGGCACAAGGTGGCGTTCGTGCATCCGCGAGCGACCGGAGGCGTGCTCGTGGAGCTGGTCGAGCCCGGGCACGAGTAGTGTTTGTCGGGTACGAATAGGCGCGGGTTTGTCTCCTTCAGACCGCGCGTTTTGCCTGCAAATCAGGGGCTTTTCGACTCGTCTCGAGTGTCCTTGGCAAACTCGTGCGCTTCGGCTTCTTCGTCTTGGCGCAGGCGCTGAAGTTGTTCGTGAACGGTGGTGCGGTCGTAACGCGCCGTCGGGGCTTGTTGCTGTTGGCTGAGCGCTCGCACCTGCTCGATCATCGACTTGCGGTCGACCTTGATCGTGTCGGCTTCGCCGATTTCGCGCATCTCTTCGAGTTTGCTGTGGACGGTGTTTTTGTCGTATTTGGCCGTGTCCGCTTCGAGGATGGCGTTTGTCAGGTCGGGCGCGGGCATTCGATAAAGGCCGCTGGGATTGGCGGGATTGACGAGCCTTTGCAGCAGAGGGTCGGCGTCTTTCACGTTGTTGACGACGGCCAATTTCGTCCCGTTTTCCCGAGCGATCGTGTCGAAGGCTTGAGGGTCGAAGTCGTAGAGTGATGCGTCGATGAACAACGCCGCCGGCTTGAACTGCGCGACGTCTTTGCGGATGTCGGTGAGTGACGTTTCGGCAGCGGCGAAACCGCGTGGTTCGAGCAGTTCGCGTGCCCGCACGAGCACCGAGTTTGTCGCGCTCAACACGAGCACCGAGGGGGAGCGAAGGATCAGAGGAAGCGAGGGGGTCGACGGTTTGTGGTTCATGCCAGACGCCCTCCGTGAATTGGGTCGTTGGGTTTGTCTGTAACGACTCGGCACGTGCTCAGGTCGCGACGATGGCAAGACTGCCAGAAGATCGGCGTGGCGGGTGCAAATCCTGAAACAGCGGTGGTGATGGCCATTCCGATGCCGGGTCGGCGTCTGGTTCCTTGACGCGCCACGCTCGTTGCCACATCTCGAAGCCACCATGATCAATCGCACATCAGGTCCGCGCGTCGTTCGGGCCAATCGGGGAACGACTTTGTCGTGCAAAGGGTGGTTGCAGGAAGCAGCGCTGCGCATGTTGCAAAACAACCTCGATCCGGAGGTTGCCGAGCGTCCGGACGATTTGGTCGTGTACGGCGGTACCGGCAAAGCTGCTCGAACGTGGGAGGCCTTCGATGTCATCGTGCGTGAACTGCAGGCGCTCGAAGCGGACGAAACGCTGCTCGTGCAATCCGGCAAAGCGGTTGGTCGGGTACGAACACATCCCGATGCCCCTCGGGTTTTGATTGCCAATTCGAACCTCGTCGGGCGCTTCGCCACGTGGGATGAATTCCGTCGCCTCGAACAGCTCGGCCTCATCATGTACGGCCAAATGACGGCGGGTTCGTGGATCTACATCGGGACGCAGGGCATTCTGCAAGGCACGTACGAAACGTTTGTCGCGGCACGACAAGCTCATGCGACGCGAACGGGCCGCGAAGGTGCTCGATGGGTGCTCACGGCGGGTCTTGGAGGCATGGGCGGAGCGCAACCTCTGGCGGCGACGATGGCGGGCATGTCGTGTTTGGCCGTCGAAATCGATCCGACGCGGATCGATCGTCGTCTCGCGACACGGTATGTCGATCGGCGCATCGATGATCTCGATCAGGCGCTCGCCGCGATCGATGAATCCATTCGAGAGAACAAGCCTGTTTCGATCGCTTTGTGCGGCAACGCGGCGGATGTTTATCCCGAGCTCGTTCGTCGTGGAGTCGTCCCGGATCTCGTCACGGAACAAACGGCGGCGCACGATCCGCTGAAAGGGTATGTCCCGTCGGGTTTGTCGCTTCAAGATGCGGCGGAGTTGCGTGGGAAAAACCCCAAGGAATATGTTTCACGGGCCAAACAATCGATGCGCGTGGAAGTCGAAGCGATGCTGGAAATGGCCCAATGCGGCGCCGAGGTCTTCGATTACGGCAACAACATCCGGACCTGCGCGATGGAAGTGGGTTGCGAACGAGCGTTCGATATCCCCGGGTTCGTCCCGGCATACATTCGCGAATTGTTCTGCCAGGGCAAAGGACCGTTTCGGTGGGTGGCGTTGTCCGGCGATCCGGCGGATATTTTGGAGACGGATCGCGCGGTTCTCGAAGCCGTGCCGAATGATCCGGACTTGGCGCGTTGGATACGTTTGGCGCAGGAGCGCGTGGCTTTTCAGGGTTTGCCCGCGCGCATTTGCTGGCTCGGATTGGGCGATCGCGCGAAGGTCGGCCTGGCCTTCAACGAACTGGTACGAACGGGCAAAGTCAAAGCGCCGATCGTGATTGGGCGCGACCATTTGGATTGTGGCTCGGTGGCGTCTCCGTTCCGCGAAACGGAGGCGATGAAAGACGGTTCGGATGCGATTGCGGATTGGGCGATTTTGAATGCGCTCGCGAATACCGCCGGTGGAGCGTCGTGGGTGAGTTTTCATCATGGCGGCGGCGTGGGCATTGGCAATTCGCTGCATGCCGGCATGGTCGTCGTGGCCGATGGCACGGAAGCCGCGGCAAAACGCCTCGAACGCGTGCTCACGATCGATCCGACGATGGGCGTCATTCGTCACGCGGACGCGGGGTATGAAACAGCGATTCACGTGGCGGAAACCAAAGGAGTTCACGTTCCGCATCGCGGCTGAGATTCGCGATCGGCGAGTTTGGCAAAGGAAACGATCGTCGACCCGATTGCCGCTTCACGTTTTGCGAATGAAACGCAGCTCGTTGGAGCTCCAACGGATGCGCTTTCATCCCATGATTTCAGCTGTGGATGACGCATGCATCCTTTCGGTTGTCAACCGGCATGTCATGGCGACGCGAGCCGTATCTTTTGCATTCCAACGATCTGGACAGCGGCGTGATTGCCGCCACCCTCGTGACGCACTTTTTGTCGAAAACGGCGCATGATCCCTGCGTATTTTCGTACACGTCGGCTTTCGTCTTGACTTGATCGACGAAGCGCCGGAAATCCTGTCGCCGGCATGCCATCCCGAGGGGTGGCACTCAGCGCGTACCTTGCGCGTTTGGTAGCTTTTGCGCGCGGCAAACGAGGCGATTTCAGATGAGCGAGACGGACACGATCGGAGCAACCAACGTCACCCCGCTGCTCCCTTCGCGGATTCTCGCCGGCAAGCGGTTCGTCGTCGTCGGAGGAACCGGCTTTCTCGGCAAAGTTTGGGTGTCGATGCTGCTGCATCGTTTCCCCGACATCGGTCACATGTACTTGCTCGTGCGACCGAAGTCCGGACAAACCGCCGAAGAACGCTTCTGGTCGCAAATAGCATCCTCGGCGTGTTTCGATCCGGTGCGTGAAGCGCATCCCGGGGCCGAGTACGAAAAGTGGCTCGCGGAAAAGGTCACGGCGTGTGCGGGCGACATCGTCATGCCCGAGTGTGGTCTCGATCCAGCCTTGCTCTCGCGTATCGACGGGACGATCGACGCGGTCGTGAACGTGGCCGGCGTCGTCGACTTCAACCCGCCGCTCGACGAAGCGCTCGAGGTCAACGCGTTTGGTGTGACGAACCTCGTTTCATTGGCCAAACGGTTGAACGCGCCGGTGATGCACACGAGCACGTGTTACGTGGCGGGGTATCGCGAAGGGCTCATCGAAGAAGTCGATCCGCGCGAAGTTCCGTTTCCGCGTTCGGAGGGAGAAACCTGGTTCGGCGCCGGCAGTGAAAAGCGCACGCTCGATCGTTCGCATTGGGATCCGCAGCGCGAAATCGATGAATGTTTGGACCTCATCAAGCAAGCTCGGCATCGCGGCGGCGATGCATTTCGTCAAAGCGCGTTTTTGGATGAAGCCAAAGCCAATTTGCAGGCGCGGCAAGAGCCGTGTCGGGGCAAGGCATTGGAAGATGAATTGGCCAAAGTAAAGCGTAAATTCATTGAGAATCAGCTTGTCGATGCGGGTACGGAACGAGCCCATTTTTGGGGCTGGTCGAATATCTACACGTACACGAAGAGCATCGGCGAGCAGGTTTTGGCGGCCAGTGGTATGCCATTTACCATCGTACGTCCGGCGGTCATCGAATCATCGACGATTTATCCGATGCCCGGATGGAACGAAGGTATCAACACGAGCGCCCCGTTCATTTACATGGCCATGCAGGGGCAAGTGCAATTGCCGGGCGATCCGCGCGTGCACCTCGACATCATTCCTTGCGATATGGTGACGAGCGGCATGATTGCGTCGTTGTGCGAATTGCTCGAAGGCAAAGCCGCGCCGGTATATCAATACGGAACAACGGACACGAATGCCTGCAAAATGACGCGGTATTACGAGCTGATTGGTCTGTACAAACGTCGCATCACGATGGAAGGCAAAAAGAGCGCGCTGTTCGATCACATCAAGGCGTACTTCGAGCCGGTCGGATTGACGAAAAAAGAATACCAAGCGCACGGCGCGCACCAAATTGCCAATGCCATGCGGACGGCGAGCGGTATTTTGGGCAAAGCCGCAGCCGGTCCCATTCGGCCGTTGCTCAAGCCGGTTTCCGATGCGCTGCAAACGGCTGCGCGAACCGAAGACAAATTGGGCGACGTCATGGATCTCTTTCTGCCGTTCACGGCGGAGAGCGATTGGGTCTTTTCTTGCGCCAATACGCGCGCAGCCATGGCCCGCATGCCCGCGGACGAACGCGCGAAGTTTTTCTGGGAACCGGAAAAAATGGATTGGCGCCAATGGATGTGGGAAGTCCACATTCCGGGCCTCGAAAAATGGGTTTTCCCGCTCATTGATGAAAAGCAACGCAAAGAACTCAAAGCATTGCGCAAATACGACACGCTCATCGATATGATCGAAGAAGCCGCCGAGCGGCACGATCATGCGGTCGCGCTGCAAATGCTCACGGATGAAGGGCTCACGCGCACGACCTATCGCGAATGGCGCGACGGAATGGTCGAAACGGCCGCACGGCTCGCATCGATCGGCGTTTGTCCGGGCGATACGGTCATCATTTCGGGAGACAATCAGCCGGCGTGGGCGGTGGCGTATTTGGGTATTTTGCGGGCCGGAGCGATTGCGGTGCCGATCGATCCGGGGCTCGACGAGCGGCAAATTGGGAACATCGTGCGTTCGTCCGGGGCCAAAGTGGCCTTGTGGGATGCGACGGTGGAAGGCAAAGGGGGCAAAGGAGCTCGTGCGGCGCATTCGCAATTGCGCGTGTACGATCTGGCGACGTTTGCCGATCCGGATGCTTCGGCTTCGCTTGCGCCGCCGGATATTCAATTCAAGGGCGGCGATATTGCCAGCATCATTTACACGAGCGGCACGACGGGTGATCCGAAAGGGGTCATGTTGTCGCACGACAATTTCACGGCGCTCGTTGCGGCGCTCGGGCCGATTTTCCCGCTGGCGCAATACGATCGGGTGCTCAGCGTATTGCCCTTGCACCACACGTTCGAATTCACGTGCGGCCTGCTTTTGCCGCTTTCACGAGGTACGCGGATCATCTACGTGGGCGAATTGAGCGGCGAGCGTGTTTCCAAGGGGCTCCAGCAGGGGCGCATTACCGCGATGGTGGGTGTGCCGGCGCTTTGGCAATTGCTCGAGCGGCGGATCATGTCGCGGGTGAAAGAACAAGGTCCTGCGGCGGCGGCGGTCTTCGATTGGGGTCTCGAGCTCAATCGAATGATCGGCGAAAAAGCGGGCCTCAATTTGGGTCGGATGTTCTTCGGCACGGTGCACGATGCGCTGGGTGGAAATGTCAAATACTTGATTTCGGGTGGCGCGGCATTGCCGAAGGATACGGCGAACGTCTTCCGCGGACTCGGATTGCCGCTCAGCGAAGGTTATGGTTTGACCGAGGCGGCGCCGGTGCTCACGGTGGCCAAAGCGTCGCCGAAGATGCGTCCCGGGACGGTGGGCAAACCCATTCCCAACGTGGAAATCAAGATCAACAATCCCGATGCCAATGGCGTCGGCGAGATCTTCGCGCGTGGTCCCAACGTCATGCTCGGATATGCGGGCAATGAAGAAGCCACGGCGGCGACGATTGATTCGGACGGTTGGTTGCACACGGGCGATCTGGGCAAATTCGATAAACGTCGCCAATTGGTCATCGTCGGGCGGCAAAAAGACGTCATCGTCACGACGAGCGGCGAAAACGTTTATCCGGACGATATCGAGAATATGCTGGGCGGCACCGCGTACGTCCGCGAATTGGCCATCGTCGGCATCGACGATGGGCAAGGTGGCGAACGCGTGGCTTGTTTGGCCGTGCCGGAGCGCGACGAAACGACGAACAACGACGACGACAAGAAGCCGACGATGTCGCGCGCCGAGCGTCACGAGCGGGCGATGAAAGCGTTGCGCGAGGCATTTCAAACATTGCCCAAAGCCGCGCAGCCTTCGGTCGTGCATTTGTGGGATCACGATTTGCCGCGAACGGCGACGCGTAAGGTCAAACGTAGCGAAGTCAAAACCGTGTTGGCGCGCCTCGCGAATGCGTCGGCAGCTCCGGCGGTCGGGGAATCGAGCGGTGCGAATGCATCCGTGCGTCACGCCATTGCGACGATTGCGAACAAGAAGGCGTCGGAGCTGACGGCGACGATGAATCTGCGGGCCGATTTGCGATTCGATTCGCTCATGGCGATGGAGCTCGCCGCGGCGCTCGAAGCGCAAGTCGGTCGGGCCCTCGATACGGACAAACTCAATCGATGCGATACGGTGGGCGACATCGAGACATTGATCGTCGAATTGGGTGGTCAAGCCGCGCATGAAATCGCCGCGTCCAAGCCGGAGAAGGAAGAGGACGAGCCGATCAAGATCCCCAAGCCCATTGCGAATGCAATCAAGGGTTTCATGGGCAAAGCGCAAGAGAGCTTCTACGATCGGGTCATGACGCCCAAAGTCACGGGTCGGGCGTTCGTGCCGCTCAATCGAAATACGATTGTCGCGTCGAACCATGCCAGCCACCTCGACATGGGGTTCGTCAAGTACGCGCTCGGCGATTACGGTCGGGATCTGGTTTCGCTCGCGGCTCAGGATTATTTCTTCGAGTCGGGCAAGTGGCGTCGAGCGTATTTCGAGAATCTCACGAATCTTGCGCCGTTCGATCGCAAAGGCGGCTTGCGTCAAGCATTGCGCCAGGCGGGTGATTTGCTGGATCGGGGCAATACGATTTTGATCTTCCCCGAGGGTACGCGCAGCACGGATGGTCAAATTCACGAATTCGGGGCGGCGATCGGGCACTTGGCGCTGCATCACGGTGTGGATATTTTGCCGGTTTGGCTGGGCGGAACTTATGATGCTTTGCCCAAAGGCAGTGCGCTTCCGAAGAAGCGACAAATCACGGCGCGTATTGGTCCGCCGCTGGAAATCACGGAATTGCGTCGCTTGACCGCGGGCATGAAAATGGCGGTGGCTTCGCGCAAAGTTGCGGAGTTGACGCGTCAGGCGGTGGTGATGCTCAAAGAAGGCAAGGTCCTCGTGATTCGAGATTTGAATCAAATCGACGACGCAATGCCGAAGCAGGAGCATCCGCTCGTGGTGTTGTTCCGCGAGCTGCAAAGCAAATTCGTGCCGGGTCGAGTGACGGCGCCCGTGACGTACTACTTCACGCTGGGTAATGAAAACGAAGCGAAATGGACGCTGCGAATCGAGCCGAACAAGTGTGAAGCGCGTATCGGCAAGCCCGAAGGTGCGCAAGCCGATTGCGTGCTCAAAACGTCGCCCGACATTTTCTTCAAGATTTGTCGCGAAGCATATACGCCGAGCCCCATGGAGTTCATGTCGGGACAAGTCAAGTCGAACGACATATCTCTGCTTCTAACCTTCCAAAAGGTATTTGATCTGGCATGAGCCGCTACCTCGTTACAGGCGCCACGGGTTTTTTGGGTCGTCACCTGATCGAGGTGTTGCTCGCGGGTGGCCACGATATCGTCGCGTTTTGCCGGGATGAACCCGTGGGTTTGCCCAAGGGCATTACGATCGAAATGGGCGACATTCTTTCCGCCGAAACGATGGCGAGAGCGTCCATCGGGTGTGAAGGCGTGTTTCATTGCGCCGGACGCGTTTCGCGTCGTCCCGAAGACGCCGATGCATTGCATCGCGTGCACGTCGAAGGCACGAAAGTGGTCCTCGAGGCGGCGCGTCACGCCGGCGCAAAACGCTTGGTTTTGGCCAGCACGAGCGGCACGATTGCGGTGAGCGCCGAGGCGAAGGTCATTGATGAAACGTCGCCGTCACCGCAAGGCTTGATTGCGCGTTGGCCGTATTATCGATCGAAGCTTTATGCCGAACGTTATGCGCTCGACCAAAACGGCAAAGGTATCGAGGTTGTCTCGATCAACCCGACGCTGCTTCTCGGGCCGGGTGATGCGTTGGGTTCGTCCACGGGCGACGTCGTGGACTTTTTGGAGCAGCGCGTGCCTTTCATTCCGGCCGGAGGTTTGTCCTTCGTGGATGCGCGGGATGCGGCGGCGGCCATGGCCAAAGCGATGACCAAGGGTCGTCCGGGCGAGAAGTATTTGCTTGGCGCGAAAAACCTTACGTTCGATGTGTTCTTCGGCATGCTCGAACGTGTCTCGGGCGTAAAAGGTCCGGCCATGAAGACGCCCAAGAGCGTGCTTTTCGCGCAAATGGGAGCGGACTTCATGGACCGCGTATCCAAACGCATGAAGACCGAAAGCCCGATCGATCGGATAAGCGCGGAAATGTCGCAACATTATTGGTACCTCGATGCGAGCAAAGCGAAACGGGAAATCGACTTTTCCCCGCGCGATGCGATTGAAACATTGAGCGATACCGTCGCGGACCTCCGGGCTCGAGGGGTCGTGTGGCCGCAGTCTTGATGGCTTTTGCGGTTTGACACTGGCGAACGGACCTGTTCGCTGATACGTTCGTTTCGTCGGACGCCAACCCATGAGTCGCCAAAGTCTCCTCGATGCCCAAGGTCGACCGCTGGATTGCATATCGCTTTCCAGCATGGCGATCGATTGCATCGTGGGCGTGTACCCGCACGAGCGCAAAGCGCCGCAACCGCTGCTGATCGAGCTGTTCCTGTACCTCGATACGCGTCCGGCGACGGCCGATGCCGGCATCGAGGGCACGGTCGATTACGCACGTATCGCGGGCGAAGTTTATTTTTTGCTGCAAAGTTGTCGCTTCCGAATGCTCGAACATGCGGCCAATGCCTTGGCGCGGTATTTGTTGGCGTCGCCGACGAGGGACGCGCATCGGGCGCAGATCCAAGCGGTCACGGTGCGCTTGGAAAAACCACGGGCCTTGCCGGGACAAGCGATCCCGGCGCTCGAAGTGACGCGACACGTTTCGGAGATGCAATACCGGACGGAAGAAAAACCGTTTGGCTGGGTGGATGTGTTGCACGAAGGGCCGTTGGTCAAAGTTCCGGGCATGGAGGGCGAGCGGCCCAACTTGGGCATTTATCGATTGCGCGTTTCTCCGCACGCGAGCATTTCGACGTTTACGCATCCGCACGGCTCGGTGTATGATTTGATGCTGGGCGGAGGTTTATTGGTGCAGCGTCGGCCGGTCGTGCGGGGAAGCGCATTTCATTGGCGCCAAGGGTTCCCGCGTCGTTATGACAATCCGACCGATACGGTCCAGACGATTTTGCAAGTGAACGATCCGGCGATGTTGCCCGGCGAATGGACGGATTTGCCGGAGCCTCTGGAAGGTCTCGTATCGATGGCGGGCAAATCGTATTATCCCGAAGCGGATCGCGCCGAACGCGGGTGATTGACAAAGTTTCATATCCGCGCCGAACCATTCGACGCGCTTGTGTTCATTTTCGAGAAGTGATACAAGGTCCCTCGCGTGCCGCTTCCGTTATTCGAGATCGCTTGCATTTTCGTCGTCGTCTTTACGCTGGCCATCATGGCCCGTCGTTTACCGTGGCGGGATTTGCTCACCGATTACGGTGCTCTCGCGGTGGCCGGTTGGATCGGCGAAGAGACCTGCGTAAGGTTTTACGGGTATTACCATTACGCGCCGTATTGGCACGCGCGCCTCGATGAAGTCCCCATCCTCGTGCCGCTCATCTGGCCGCTCGTGATTCTATCCGCGCGCGAAGTCGCCGCAGCGGTTTGGCCCGGCATAACAAGGCTCCGTCCGCTCGTGGTGCTCGCCGTCGTGGCTTTCGATGCGTCGCTCGTCGAAGTCATCGCCGTCCGCGCCGGTTTTTGGTCCTGGGTCGATCAAGGCCATTTGGGCGTGCCGATCATCGGTATTCTGGGTTGGGGATATTTTGCAATGGGCGCCGATTGGGCGCTCTGCGCAAAATCGTCATCACCTGAACCATCGCGAATTCGACGATTTCTGGCGACATTGATCTTCGCGCCGCTCGTGACCCATGCCCTCATTCAATTGACGTGGTGGGGTTTTTTCCGCTGGGCGCAACGAAAACCCCTGGGCGATGCGTCTTTGTGGGGACTTGCTTGCGTGAGCCTGGGTGTGCTCGCGAGCGTCCTCATTGCGCGGCGTCATGGTGCGGGCATTCCGATGTCCGTTGCTTTGCCGCGTATGGTCGCTGCGAGCCTCTTTTTCGCGTTGCTCGTCACGACGGCGCCCACCGACGGGCCTTTGTGGATGCATACGGCGGCCATTGCCATTCCTTATTTGGCCGCGTCGCAATTCAAAAACGTCGCTTGACAATCCAATTCGAAAGCTGCTTTTCTCGAGCGATGAAATCCACTCAACGCTTCATCGTCGGCCCTTCGTTTCGCTTCGTTGCGCTCGTGATGGGCCTTGGCGCCATTTCAATGATCGGGTGCGGCGGTGACGCGCAAACCGGTACGACGGGCGGCAGTGGCGGATCGGGCGGTGGTCATGGCGGTTCGAGCACCGGTGGGACCGGCGGAATGGGCGTTGGAGGAGGCGATACGGGCGGAGGTGGAAGCGGAACAGGCGGCGGTGGTTCCGCTTCGATTCGATGCTTGCCTGCTGATTACGATGCTCCGGCGGTGTACGTCAGTTTGTCTGGAAATGATACGAACGCCGGGACGAAGGACGCTCCGGTCAAGACGTTCGCGCGAGCCTTCGAGATTCGCAAACTCGGCCAGGATGTACGCGTGTTTGGCGGGACATACACCGAAAAGCTGTTGATCAAAAGCGGCGGTACGGAAGCAGCTCCTTTGCATGTTTTGCCGGTGGCCGGGGAAAAGGTCGTTTTGGATGCCGCGGGAAAACCAGCGGGCAAGCCGATCGACATTCAAGGCGCATTCGTTCACGTGCAAGGCTTCGAAGCGATCAACAGCGGCAATCAATGCGTCGACGTGACGGGGATGGACGTCGTGCTTTGTAACGTCGAAGTGCATCATTGCGATTCTCACGGTATTCAGCTCGGCGCGGCGCGTATTTGGGCCGAAGGAAACATCGTCCACGATTCGGTGCTCGAAAATGAAGGCGCACCTGCGGGGCAGGGTTGGGGATCGGGATTGAAAATCAAAGACGGCGGAGAATACATCACCCTTTTGCACAACAAATCTTTTCATAATTGGGGCGAAGGGATCGCTTTGACGCGAGGGAAGAACATCGCCGTTCGCGAGAATTTGTCTTATGATAATTTCTCGGTCAATTTTTATATCGACAATTCCTTCGAAGTGTTGGTCGAGAAAAACATGGCCACGTGCGTTCCCAACAGCGGTTATGAACGGGACGGCAAAGCGGCGAGCGCTTTCATGATCGGCGAAGAAAACTACAGCGGCTGGGGCGCGCAGCTCCATAATGTCACGATTCGCAACAACATCGGCGCATTCTGCAATCGAGGCTTCTTGTTTGCCGGTTCGGATGTCGGCGGAGGGCTCGTCGATGTGGCCATTGTGAACAATACCTTTTGGGGCAGTACCGACACGGCCTTGTCGATTGCCGCGGGGGTCAATTCGGGCGTGAAAGTGCATAACAACTTGGTGCAGCAACCCGGCGGAAAAACCGTGTGGATCGAGAGTCTCGACGGGCTCGATGTGAGCCACAATTTCTGGGTCGGTGCCAAGCCCGCGGATTGGACCAATGGAAGTGGCGTGGGGGATGTTTTGGGCGACCCCGGGTTATTCTCAATGCCCGGCTATGATGCCGCGTCGTATCGATTGAGCGATAAATCCCCGGCGCGGGACAAAGCTCTGCTTTTGCCGATGCTCGTGACGGACGATTTCGAGGGGCGTATGCGCGGGAGCGACCTTGCCGATATGGGCGCAATGGAATACGGCGATCCGTCGGCGCCTTGTGCTTTCGATGCTCTTTGGAAGTGAACGACGATGAATGATCAAGGTTCAGGCGCGAAGCCATCTGTTCCGCAAACCGAAAATCGCGTCTTGCTCCGCGGCAAAGTCGTCAAGCTCGTACGGGAAGGGCATTTTCAACAGGCTGTCGATATCGTCGAGTCGGTGATGACGGCTGAAAATGGGCCGTCGCAAGAAACCTTGCTTTGGCGGGGACGCATATACGAAAAATGGGGTCGTCACGCCGACGCTTTGACGGACGCCGATGCCGCATTGGTTCTTCCGGGCAATGATGCCGTCGGCGCCCATAAAATGCGTGCCAATGCCTTACGGGCGCTCGGACGAAAAACAGAGGCGGACCAGGCGGAAGTCGAACGGCAAAATGTGGCAAAACCTTCGGCAATGGCTCAAAACGCGGTGTGGTCGTTCATTGGAGGTGGAATTGTGGGCACGCAAAAACGCGACGTCAGTTATTCGGTGGGTCAGGCGTTTTCCCCCGGAGATTCGGTCGGGCGAGATGAATTGCGGTTTGGCGAAGACGACCAGTTCGAACTGAGCAATGAACGGCTGTCCGAGAAACGTGTTTGGCGCGGTCGATTTCGAGCGGGCGTTTTTCAACAAATCGAGGAGCGTATCAAAACATCGACATTTCCGCAGCTTCCCACGCAGCCGCCCGTGGCTGGAGCGGCATTGCGCGAATTGACCTATCAGGGACGGTGTGCATTGTTGCCGCTGCACGAGCCTGGTTTGCGCCCCGAGGATCAAGCGCTTTTTGCCGCCCTCGATCAGCTCGTGCAGAGCATCAAAGCCGGCGTGCCGACGGTGGATATCGAAGGCGTGGTGATCGTGGGAAATCCAGCATCGTAACCGCCATCTTTATTGACCAATCTCCGCCATGACGGGCAGCACAAGAATGTAAGATAAATACCGATTGATGCGATTCGGGTCGGGGCGGCCTTGGCCGGCAATGTCTCTTCCAAGATGTGAAATCAGCGGAGAACCTGCCGCGTCTTTGTTCAACATCAATTCGCTCGTCGATACGAATCCGCCGCGGCCGTGGCGAGTACACACGAGGCGCGGGAAATTGTCCAGCCGCTCGATGATTCCTGGGGTCGTCGCGGCAATGGTACGTTGCCAAGCAACAAGTGCATGGAATTTTGAAATTCCTTGCTTGTCGGCCCTCTACCCATGATACGTTCGTAACCCGCGTTTCACCGCAAGACAAAGTGAGCGATTGTTCGAGTAGAGGCGGCTCGGGTATCAAACTGGCGACGGGGGATCTTCATGAGTTCATTCGAACGGGGTCTTGCGAATACCGCAACCGACCGCAGCACCAAATACCTCGACCCGCGCCGACGTCGGTCACGTTTGGACAAACGTCGTCGTGATGCGGGAGCGGCGCAATTGCCGCGACTGCTCGTGGATAACGCCGCGGAAGCGATGCTTTATGTGGATTCGAATGCCCGGATTCTTTATGCCAATCGCCATGCTTGCGAGCGCCTTGAATATTCGCGTCGCGAAGTCCTGAACATGCATATTCACGATTTCGATCCGGAGTATCCGAAGCACCTTTGGCCCGATCATTGGCAGGATATTCGTCGCTTGAAGAAGCTCGTCGTCGAAACTCGGCATCGAACGCGCACCGGGCGCATGATTCCCGTCGAAGTCACCATTCAATATTTTCTGTTCGGTCACGAGGAGCGTTGCACGTCGGTCATTCGCGACATCACGGACCGAAAGCGAAGTGAAGAAGCATTACAACAAAAACAAGTCGAGATTGCGGCGCTCTCGGCGCCGATTCTGCAAATAGCCGAAGGCGTGGTCGCTTTGCCCATCATCGGCGACCTCGATGCGGCGCGGGCCTCGCGAATTTTGGATG
>CAYSYX010000009.1:31969-59595 GCA_964435055.1 uncultured Polyangium sp.
ATGAGCTCATTTTTGAGTTTCGCCACATTACGCGACGCTTTGCAACATGTCCTGTCGAGCGTGGACCGGCGGTCGAAGAAACGAACGCGATAATGCGCAATCGTTTTGAAGGCGCCGTGATTCAACGAGCGCGGTGACCGACGCGCTCGGGCGTCAAAAATATGAATTGCCCCTTGCCGTCGTGGCGGCATCGAGGCGACGATTCGCGCCATGCATGTCGCGTTCGTGGTTCACGTCGTCAAAGGTGTCGATCCGGAAGAACTTCTCTCCGCGGAGACAAAAAAGGAAACCCAAGCTGTCTGCATGTCGCTCGCAGACGCAGGTAAGATGGGTTTTTCCACGTCGGGTGTCCAAGTCAAACCCGGCATGGAAGCGCACATCATCATCGTCGCGCAGCGTGACGCGCCCTGGATCGCTCGAAGCCTCGAACAACACGACCACGTCGGGGGCTTTCAGCAAGTCGACGTGAACATCGCCTGATACGTCGTTCGTCCAGACGAACCGTTCGGTGAGGCGAACCGGCCCGAGGTTTTTCTGGGCGGGGTTTGGCGTTTGCAAACGTTGCCGGGGCATGGCCGGCGCCTACCGCACACCGCGGAATGTATCACCCGCGCTTGCGCTCGATCACCCGCGTATACACGTCCCGGCGACTCCGTCCCGACACCAGCGCCACTTCGTCCGCGACATCCCGCGGCCGTCTTCCTCGACCAAGTTCCGCGTCGATCAGCCGGTCCAAGTCCTCGTCGCTCATCGTTGGTGTTCCAACCTTCTCGGCCGGACCCAGCACCAAGGTCACTTCGCCCAAGAGCTCCCGATTCTCCAACGTTCGCACGAGTTCTTCCAGTGTTCCGCGGACAAACTCTTCGTGCATCTTCGTCAATTCGCGCGCGACGACACACCGCCGCTGCGGCATGATCCGCGCCAGATCCGCCAACGTCTCCAACGTGCGCTCGGGAGACTCGAACAGCACCACCACCTCCGGCGTCGAACGAATTTTCTCGAGTTCGTCCCGACGCTCGCTGCCTTTACGCGGCAAAAAGCCTAAAAATCGAAACGATCCTCCGGACAAACCCGACGCGACGAGCGCCGTCAAGACCGCCGACGGACCGGGAATCGGAACGACGTGCACGCCCGCTTCGACCGCCGCCCGGACCAGCTCGGTGCCGGGATCACTCACGACGGGCGTGCCTGCATCCGTGACGAGCGCGATGGTTTCGCCCGCCTGAAGATGCTCGACCACCCGCGCGATGTCGTGTGCGGATGCGTGCGCATCGAGCCGTTCGATCGGTTTGCTCAGACCGAGATGTGTCAGCAGTCCACGTGTGCGACGCGTGTCTTCCGCGGCCACGCGCGTGGCCTGCGTGAGCGTTTCGACGGCCCGCGCGCTGAGATCACCCAGGTTCCCAATCGGCGTGGCCACCACGTAGAGCACGCCCGCGCCGGCGCGATCGTTCACGAATCAACCTTCGACGCCGACGGCATCGCCGAGCTCTTCCTTGAGGTACTCGCGAAGCTTCGACAAAAGCCGCGCTTCGAGCTGCCGGACGCGTTCGCGCGACACGCCGAACTCATCGCCGAGCTCTTGCAACGTGACGGGTTCGTCCGCGGACATGCGTTTGTCGAAGATGATTACGTCCTTGCCCGTCAACGTCTCGCGGAACTTGTTGAGTCGTTGGCGTACCAAGCGATCCATCTCTTGCGATTCGAACGCCGTATCGGGGGTCGAATCCGACGAAGGCAACAGATCCACGCGAGCAACCGAGCGGCCTTCGCTGTCTCCGACGGGGGCATCGAGCGACGCTTCGCCACTCGACAAACGCCGATCCATGTCGACGACTTCGCTCTCGTCCACGGACAAACGTTTCGCGATTTCGGCCGCAGTGGGCTCGATTCCCATCGCGGAGAGCTTGGCTTTTTCTTTGTTGAGGTTGAAGAAGAGTTTGCGTTGCGCTTGGGTCGTACCGAGTTTGACCAGGCGCCAGTTGTTCAAGATAAACCGCAAAATATAGGCGCGGATCCACCATGCGGCGTAGGAGCTGAGTTTGACGCCGCGATACGGATCGTAACGTTTCACCGCCTGCATCAAGCCGATGTTGCCCTCTTGGATGAGGTCCATGATGTTCTTGTAGGCGCGGCGATATTCGTACGCGAGCTTCACGACGAGCCGAAGGTTTGCCGTGACAAGCCTGGCCGCCGTCTTGACGTCTTGTGTTTCGACGTAGTGGCGCGTGAGTTTCTGCTCTTCTTCAGGCGTGAGCAGCGGATGACGTTGAACTTCGCGCAGGTACGCTTGCAGCGGATCGGTGCGGGAAAGCGCGACGTCCGAATCTCGACCGGCCGAGGTCGATCGCGGCGCGACAGTTTCCAAATCGCTTGCTTCATCGGCATCGAGACCGATATCGCCGTCGACGATTTCGCCTTCGACTTCGACGACATCCGACTCATTTTCCGAGCGTTCCGCGTCGTCGTCATGCGCTTCGGTTTGCGCATGAGATTCGGGGGGCGACGTAGGTTTCGCCGGCGCCTCGCGTTTTGCTGCGGACCGTTTGCCTCGACCATCCACCCCGTCCGCTGCGTCGTTCTTTGTTTTCGTGCGCGGCTCGCTTTTTTTCGTGGCCACCCGGTTTCCCTCTCGTTGCCTGTCGCGACGTTCTTAGTACACGTTCGCCCCGATGCGCCAGCTGACCGTTCGCGAGATGGGCGGAACGTGCTAGAGCGCTCGCTACGTGAGCACTTCGGCACCGCCTCCGGCATCTCTGTCGACCCAACGCAACCTCCGACCTTGGTACCTGATCCTCGCGATGATCTGTTCCTGGTTCGCGGGCGTCGTGGGTCTTTCGGATTCGTTCGCCAAGCTGATGTTCCTTCGGGAAAACAACGTACCGGACGTCGATGCGTTGATTGCGGCCTTGCCGAGCGAAGTCGAGCCGATGCAGGCGCTCGCGACGTTATTCGAGTCTGCTTATCTTCGGGCGATGTGCGAAGCGGCCAAAGTCGCTTTTCCGCTGCACGTGGGAAAACTCATCTTGTCCGTCTTGCTGGTCATCACGAGCGCGATGGCGATGAGTGGTCGGCCCAATTCGCGATCGATCACGATTCAAGCGCATTTGGCCAATGCGGCGCTTGCCGTAGTCACATTCTGGCTTTTGCGCGACGTGCGTTATGCCGCCATCGATGTTTTGCAAATGGTGCGTCCCGCATTGCCGAGCATGCTTTCCGCGCATCCCGCGGACCTGATTCAAGTTGCCGTCACGATTTACAGCAAATCTTCGCTTCTTTGGGGTCACCGCATCGGGCTGATCCTCTTTGGCGTCGGCCTTCCGCTTTTGGGCGTTTGGGCATTGTCGACGCAAAAAACGAAGGCGTTTTTCGACGCCGTTGCCGCCGCAACCGAAGATACCGAGGATTTGTGAACACCGCAGCGAGAAAAGTTCGCGTTTTGCCGGACGATCTAGCGAATCAGATTGCCGCGGGTGAAGTCGTCGAACGCCCGGCGAGCGTGGTCAAAGAGCTGGTCGAAAATGCGCTCGATGCCCACGCAAGACGCGTTCGTGTCGATATTGAAAGCGGCGGCGTGACGCTCGTCCGCGTCTCGGACGACGGCGATGGAATGCCTCGCGCCGACGCTGAATTGGCCGTCATTCGTCACGCCACGAGCAAAATTCAATCGATCGACGATTTACGCACCATCCAAAGTTTTGGGTTTCGCGGCGAAGCTTTGCCCAGCATTGCCAGCGTGAGCCGTTTTTCTTTGCGAACGCGCACCCGCGACGACGTCGAAGGAACCCTCGTGAAGATCGAAGGCGGCGCGGCGGCCGAGGTTTTACCTTGCGGGGTTGCGGTCGGCACGAGCGTCGAAGTGCGCGAATTATTCTTTAATGTCCCCGCGCGGCGAAAGTTTTTGCGCGCGGTGAGCACCGAAAGCGCGCATGTCACCGATGTCGTCGAATCGGCGGCTTTGTGCAGGCCGGATGTGACATTCGTCTTGTCGCGCGACGGCCGGGTCGCTCGAGAATGGCTGCGCGCCGAGAGTCGCGAAGAACGAGCGCGAGATGTTTTTGATGACGAACCATTGGCTTTATGCGCCGGCGAACGCGGCCCTCTTTTGGTCGAAGCGTTTTTGTCCGCGCCCGAACGAGCTCGAAATGGCGCGACGCGGCTCTTGTTTTTCGTCAATGGTCGCCCGGTCAAAGATCGAATCTTGGCGCGCACGGTGGCGAATGCTTATGGCAGCGTGCTCGAATCGGGGCGCTATCCCGTCGGTGTCGTGCATATCGATTTACCGCCGGATTTCGTCGACGTAAACGTGCATCCGCAAAAAGCGGAAGTTCGATTTTCCGATGCCAAAGCCATTCAAGACGCTTTGTACAAGATTATTTCTTTGCCGCTCGCCAAAGCATTTGGTTTGCCCGCGCCCGGAGCGCATGCCTGGTCGAATTATCAAAAAGGCCGCGAGGCTCGGCAGGAAGCGGCGCAACTTGCCGCTGCGGAAAAATTAGCCAATCCGCTCGATTTGCCCCCGGTTGTCAAAGTGGAACCTCTTCCGGTCGGCGCAACGGCGTCGTTGCCGTTTGGGGAAGGAAAACAAAAGCCGATCGCAGCATCGCCCAATCCCACGACCACGTTTTCCGGTTCCGGCCGATTGCTTCCCGACAAACCCGCATCTCCTCTGAATGGAGCGTCTTTGCAACCGGCCCGAGCGCTCGCGACCGTGTCATCCGAGCCTGATCCCTGGGGCTTGGTGGCCGATATTCCCGGACCATTCTCGAATAAAGAAGTGCCGGTGCAGCAGGTGCGGGAACCGGAGGACGTTTCGCCCGTACCCGTTCCCGCGCCGGAAATGCCCGCCAAACCCGTTTCGTATGCGGCGGTCATGGAACGACAAACGGTCGAAAAACCCGCGGCGTTCGGGGCGCTCACGTATGTCGCGCAATTGCGCCTCACGTTTCTCGTGTGTGAAGGTCCCGATGGAATGTATGTACTCGACCAACACGCCGCGGCCGAACGAGTCACCTTTGATCGCTTGCGAAAAGCGTACGAAGCGCGAGGCGTCGCGTCGCAACGTTTGCTGATTCCGGAAATGGTGACGATCACCGCGGAAGAATCGGCGATCATTGAAGAGGCGCACGAAGAAATTCTCCGCACGGGTTTGGATGTTTCTTTGCGTGGTCCTCGCGAGGCCGCGATCATCGCCGTTCCGCAGATTTTGGCGCATCGAGCATCGCCGGTGGTATTGCTGCGCGATTTATTGGCCGAAGTATCGCGAGCCGGTGAACGTGCATTTTCGGGCGCCGTCGATTTGGCCCTCGCGACGATGGCTTGTCACGGTTCCGTGCGTGCGGGAGATCCCATGCCGGCCGAAGAAGCGCAGGCTCTTTTGCGATCGCTCGATGAAGTGGATTTTGCCGGGCATTGCCCGCATGGCCGGCCGGTCGTCATGAAAATTCGTTGGTCGGAGCTCGAGCAAAAAGTCGGTCGTCGATAACGGTATGCCGGGGGTCGGCAAGCTGCGCCGCGGTGCATGCGGTTCTCGCAGCGGCGAGTGCGAAAAGTGCAGCCGCGCGTGTGGTTGTTGATTTATTTTGCGGAAAAGCGACGTAGGATGGTTCGAGCGCGGGGTGGCATGCGGCGTGCTGTTCAGTGCGACGAGTCTTTCGTCGAGGAGATTGCCATGCATCGAGTTCGAGTCGCTCTTACAGCCACAATCGTGAGTTTTGCGTCGTGTGCATTATTGGTTTCGGCGTGTTCATCGAATCCGAGTCAAACCTCGGGTACGGCGGGCAATTCGTCGGGTGGCGCGGGTGGTGATGGAACGGGAGGAGCGGGGGCGACGGGTGGTTCCGGCGGTGGATCATCGGAGTGCTGGCAAGTGCAAACATTGCTGGACGTATCGAAGGGTCCGGGGGCCGGTGGAAATTATGCAAAGCCCACGCTTTCCGGGATGTGTACGGCAACCTCGTTTGTCGTCGATTCCAATGGAATGCCGACGTACACGTTCGTCCCGATTACGCCGAACCCGCTCGTCGTCGTCGACAATCATTATGAAATTCCGCTCAATCCGCAGGAGGCGGCAATGCCGACGGATTTGCCGTTGCTCGGGGCTGTCGGGTTTGCGGTCAATGGGTTGCCGATTTTTGGACCGAATGAAGGAGCGCAGCCTGCGGCCGAGGCGTATGGCGATCCGATTTTCAACGGCATCATGGATCAATGCCTGGGTCATACGGCCGATCGCTATCATTATCATTCGCTGCTCGAAAAATGCCTCATTGCTTCGGGCCTCGTGAGCGAACCTTGGACGAATGCCGCGCCGGATGCGACGAAAGCCTCACCCGTCATCGGTTGGGCGCTCGATGGTTTCCCGATTTACGGTACGCGTGAATGCGCGGATGCCACGTGCAGCAAGATCATTTCGTTGCAGAGTGGTTATGCCAAGACGGGCGACCCGACGACATACGCCTGGAACGCGTACAAATGGAGCGATCATCCGGGTGATCCCACGTATTTGGATGAATGCAACGGGCACAAGGGAGCGGACGGGAAATACCATTACCACGTAACGGATACGTTCCCGTATGTCTTGGGTTGTTTCCGAGGAACCGCGATGGGCGGGGGCATGGGCATGCCGGATGGTGGACCGCCACCGGGCGACGGTGGAATGATGATGGGTCCGAAATCATGCATGACGCCGGCCGATTGCATGTTGACGGATTGTCCGCCGGGATCGAAGGGTTGTACGTGCGGACAAACGCCCATGGGAAGTTTGTGCATTCCCACCTGCACGACGAACGCCGATTGTCCCATGGGACCGATGGGCATGCAGCTCTCGTGTAAGATGGGCGTATGCGGGCCGTGAAGTCGTAAACGGGATACCGAGGATCACGCTATGGTGCGCTCCCAAATGAATCGGGTTCTTTCGACGCTGGGATTTCTGTCGGCTCTTGTTTGCACGCCCCATTGTGCAACGAAAGACGCTGACGATTCCGTGGCTTCGAACGAGCCCGATACGGTAGATCATGGCGTGGTCCTTTCGGCGGCCACGTGGTCGCTTGGCTGGAAAAACGAAGGCGTCCAATTCGATGCGGCGGGAGGTTTTACTTTAATAAACGATTTGGGGTATACCATTCACGTGGATGTGGGCGACTTGGTATTGCATCGCGTTGCGTTGGTTCCTTGTTCGCAGAAAACCGCGCAAAGAGCGATCTTTCCGTTTGTTTCCATCAATGCGGCGTTTGCTCATGAAGAAGCGTCCGACCCGTCGTCGATCGAGGCCTTGGCGCTCTCGACCGTGGGGGATTCCGAGGCGACGGAAATCGGAGCCAATGCATTCGCACCCGTGCGGTATTGCCAAGCGTATTGGCTCGTGGCGCGAGGCATGGCCGGCGCTTTCGCGAATGACGGCCTCGATATGTCCAATCGCAGCATTTATTTTTCGGGCACGTGGGAACGGGATGGACAATCCGGCAAACTCCTGATCGATACATGGTGGCCGATGGGTACATTCGCGGATTTGAAATCCATCACGGACGCGGCCGTGTACGAAAACGCGACAAAAGAAGACTCGGTGCATTTCGGCTGGATCAAGATCGACATTGCATTGGGCAAAGTTTTCGACGGTGTTGATTTCGCCGCCGACTCCGAGGAAATCGTTGCCGATTCGGTTCTTGACAACATCGTGGCGACAGCGGAATTGACCGCCGACTTTCGAACCCCTTGAGCACCTCATGCTTCGGAATCCACCCGCCGCCGAACGTCGAACGCTCGAGTATCCAGCGGAAACGCCGTTGGTACCGACGCGAAAGAACTATGCGCGGCACGGGATTTTGGCCACGGCATTGTTGCTTGGATTGACGCTCGTATCGACGACGTGGTTCGCTTGGCGCAGTGCGGACGCTTTGGCCGATACCGTGAGTGAAGGACAAAGCGAACTGTACTTGCGGGCATTTCATGATTTCAGCATGACCAAACCAAAAAAGGAGGCATTTCAGGCACTTGTCGAGACGTATGCCGAACACGGGCTTCGTGGTGCGGGCATGTATGACGCCAATGGCAATTTCGTCGTGATGGCCGGCGCGTTTCAGGAGCCGCAGCCTCCAAAGCTGGATCGTCCGCATGGTCGTGACCTCATCCGCGTGGATGGTCGATATCGCATCATGGTGCATTTGCCTGCGGGAGGCCCGCGTTTTGGCGGACCTTCACGTGGCTTTGACAAACCCCCGCGCGGGAATCGACCGTTGCCGGAAAGGCCGCCGTTTCGCCCGCCATTTCCTCCTCCGGAGGGATTTGGCCCGCCGAGCGCCGAAGGCGACTCGATGCCTGAAATGCCCAATCCGGGACCAGGATTTCCGCCGCCACCGCCGATGGATCGACCCATGGCGAACGGTCCGATGGAGGCCGAGGACCAATCATCGCCGACATTGGGATTCGAATTCGAGCCTTTGCTTGCGGTCGGGCTCATGCAACGCGCGCGAATGACGTTTTTCCTGGCCACCGGCGTGGCCACGTTGTTGGCGATTGCGGCCATTGTGTTGTGGCGTCGAGCCGAGCGTGAGGAAATGCTCGGGGCGCGTTTGGCGCAAACGGAGAGGCTCGCGTCGCTCGGAACGATGAGCGCGGTCTTGGCGCATGAAATCAAAAACCCTTTGGCTTCATTAAAGGGTAATGCGCAGCTCTTGGCGGAATCATTGCCGTTCGAAGGGCGAAGCCGGGCGCAAGCGGATCGCGTGGTCGAAGCGGCTTTGCGTCTTCAGGGGCTCGTGCAGAACTTATTGGACTTTGCCCGCGGTGGTCCCATTGAGCGGACGGAGACGGACCCGGCGGAATTGTTGTTTCTCGCCGCCGAAGATGCGGCACCGGCAGCCGATTTGGATTTGGATCGAGCTCCGGCCACGTGGTCGCTCGACGCCATTCGTATTCGACAGGTGCTGGAGAATTTATTGCGTAATGCCGTCCAAGCGTCCAATGAAGGCGAAGTCCAAGCACGGGTTTTCGTCGAAGAGGACCAATTGGTGTACATCGTCGAAGACGACGGTCCGGGTTTTCCCAAGGATTCGCTGGAAAACTTATTCGAACCGTTTGTCACCACCAAATCTCGCGGTGTTGGATTGGGTCTCGCGGTTGCGCGACGGATCATCGTCATGCATGGAGGGACCATCGCCGCGAAAAACAAAGACGGCGGTGGAGCTGAAATCTGCGTAAGGATTCCGCAGATGCGAACGAGGAGGGAAGATCATGGCGCGGATTCTCGTGGTGGATGACGAAGAGGGGCTTCGTGAATTCCTGGCCGATACGCTCGAATCGGCCGGGCATACGCTGGAACGCGCGGCGGATGGGGAAGCGGCGTATCGAATTCTTTCTTCGCGTGCTTTTCACGTGCTCGTCACGGACCTCAAAATGCCCCGAATGGACGGTATGGAGCTCATTCGGCGTATGCGTCGGGAACAACCGGAAATGGAAGTGGTTGTATTGACGGCACATGGTTCGGTGGCCGGTGCGGTCGAAGCCATGAAGCTCGGCGCGTTCGATTACCTCGAAAAACCAATTCCTAGCCCGGCCGCATTACGCTTGGTCGTCGAACGGGCGCTCGAACGACGTGGACTTCACGCCATGGAGGAGCACGTTGCCGAAACATCGGCGCCCCCGCGCCTTGGTTATGGTTCGCGCGTCATGGTCGACGTCGAAACGGCCTTACGCAAAGTGGCGCAAACGGATGCCACCGTGCTTTTGCTGGGAGAAAGCGGCACGGGCAAAGAAGTCGCCGCCCGATTCGTTCACGCGCACAGCAAGCGCGCAAAAGGCCCGTTCGTGGCGATCAATTGCGCTTCGCTTTCCGAGCAGCTTCTCGAGAGCGAACTGCTGGGACACGAAAAAGGAGCGTTTTCCGGCGCAATCGCCAAAAAGCGCGGAAAGTTGGAACTCGCCGAGGGAGGAACGTTTTTCCTGGATGAAATCGGCGAAATGAAGTTCGAATTGCAGACGAAGCTCCTGCGCGTGCTTCAGGAGCGTCGATTCGAACGCGTGGGCGGAACGTGTTCGATCGATGTCGATGTGCGATTCATAGCCGCGACGAATCGGGATTTGATCGCCGAGATTCAGGCCGGGCGATTTCGAGAAGACTTGTACCACCGCTTGGCGGTTTTTCCCGTACGTATGCCTACGCTGCGTGAGCGACCGGAGGACGTATCGCATTTGGCGGATGTTCTATTGGGGCTGATCGCGCGAGATCTTGGACGGCCGGGATTGTGTCTGGACGACGGCGCGCGAGCGGCGATTGTGGCGGCGGATTTTCCGGGTAATGTTCGAGAACTTCGCAATGCGCTGGAACGTGCGGCCATATTGGCCGAATCGACGCGGCTCACCGCGGACGATTTGCATCGGGTATTGCATGGGCGAGGCGTCGTTGAAAAACCCGCAGTCGCGGCGATGGGGGAAGCTCCGACGATGGAGGAAGCCGAGCAAACGGCGATACGTCGGGCGTTGGCGCAATCGGGAGGCAATCGGAAGAAGGCTGCCGAGCATTTGGGGATCGGTTTGCGAACGTTATACGAGAAGCTGAAAAAATACGGTATTCGGTGACCTGATTGCTTGATGGCGATAAATTTGGCTTCTCCCGGCGGCCGCGGCATCATGCCCACTTCCACCTTGCTCGCCACAGGAGAATTCCGTGCAAACCAAGCGATTTGGTCAAGATCGAACGGCCATCGAGACTCGATTCGATGCGCAACGTATTGCGTTTTCTCCCGTCGTTTTTCAAGCGACCCGCCTTTTGCTGAAAACCGGACTGCTCGGTGTCGTCGAAGCCGCGGGAGCGACGGGAATGAGCGTGCACGAGGTCGCCGCCCAATCGGGCATCTCCGAATATGCCGTGACAATTTTGCTCGAGTGCGGGCTTTCCGCCGACCTGTTCAAATACGAAAACAATCGGTTTGTCATCACGCAACTCGGTGCGTTCGTGCGTCGTGATGAAATGACGGCGGTGAACATCGAATTCATGCATGAAGTGTGTTATTTGGGATTGCATGCTTTGGAAGAATCGCTGACTCTGGCCGAACCGGCGGGATTACGCGCTTTCGGGTCTTGGAAGACGGTGTACGAAGCGCTCTCCGAATTGCCGCAGACGGTCAAGGACGCGTGGTTTCGTTTCGATCACTTTTATTCGGATGCGGCATTTCCTGCGGCGCAGCGCATTGTATTTGCCAAAAAGCCGACGTCGCTTCTCGATATCGGATGCAACACGGGCAAATGGGCGCAGCGATGTTTGGCAGCGTCGCCGGATGTCGCCGTGACGCTCGTGGACTTACCGGGACAAATCGAAATGGCAATGGCAACGTTGCGCGCGAAAGGATTCGAATCGCGGGCGACGGCGAGGCCCACGGACGTGCTGGATCCGCAGGCGGAATTTCCCGGGGGGTTCGATGCCGTGTGGATGAGTCAATTTCTGGTTTGTTTTTCACCCGAGCAGGTCGAATCGATATTGGCTCGAGCTGCGCGGGCGGCAAAACCCGACGGGCGCATTTGGGTGCTCGATACCTTCTGGGATCGTCAGCGTTTCGATGCGGCAGCGTATTGCCTCATCAACACCTCGCCTTATTTCACGGCGCTCGCCAATGGCAACAGTCGCATGTATCGTTTTGACGATATTCTGAACCTGGCCCGTAAAGCAGGACTGGAATTGCAAAACGTGCACGACCACCTTGGGATTTATCACTCGTTGGTGGAATTCGTCGTGCGCCCCGGCGGCTGAAAATTCCACTGGGGACGCGGAAAATTTTTCGCGAAGTGCATTGACAGGTCTGGAAACCCTAGTAAGCTCGATGAATGCTGTACAAATCATCTCGCCTTGGGTTTACATCAGCACGTGCACTTCTTCTTTTGACGCTGGGCGCCGCATTTACGAGCGCCTGTGTCGGTGAAGATGAAACACCTACGCCTACGCCGCCCCCGCAAGGGATTTCGGCTTCGCGACCGCCGCCGCCCATCAGCGGAGGCACTTTGCTCGTGACGGCGGATAAAAAGACCGCTGTCGCTGCCGATCCGGACCGGGATCGCATTATGATTGTCGATCTCGCAGGCCGGTCCGTGGCTGCGGAAATCAAGCTCGACATGGGGGACGAGCCGGGACGCGTGGTCGAAGGCGCGCCGGGGCGGGTATTCGTTGCTCTTCGCCATCGCGGAGCCATTGCGACGATCGACTTGGCCCAAAAGAAACTCGTCGGACAAACCGACGTTTGTCCCTCGCCGCGCGGCATGGCGTACGACAACGGACAGCTGCATGTCGCCTGTGCGGGCGGTGAGCTCGTGACGCTCGATGCGGCTACGAATGCGATTATGCGTCGATTGAACGTCGCCGACGATTTGCGGGATGTCGTCGTGCAAGGTTCGGAATTGCTCGTCAGTCAATTCCGAGCGGCCAAAGTGCTGCGTATCGATGCCAATGGCACCATCGTCGATATGCAATCGACGCATCCGGGCGGACCATTCTCGTTCGGTATGGAAGGCGCCGTCGCGTGGCGCATGATTGCGTTGCCGTCGGGCGGCGTGGGTGTCGTGCATCAATCGGCGAGCACCGAAGTGGTTGTTCCGGACAAAGGTGGTTATGGTCAACCCGGACCGTGCAGCGAAGGCATTGTGAATTCCTTCGTGAGCGTCGGTATGGGCGGAATCGGCAGCGTACTCGAATCCGGCAAAGTTTTGAGTAAAGCCGCTCTGCCTGTCGATATGGCCATTTCGCCGGACGGAACGAAGTTTGCCGTCATCGCTGCCGGAAGCCATACGGTCGTGGAAAAGGACATCAGTCCGTATGTGGTTGCCGGTAAAGACGGCGATTGCGGTCCCGAGGATGGCGATGACGTGGGCCAAGGTCAACCGATTGCCGTCGCGTATGCGGACTCCGTGCGAATCATTCAAACGCGCGAACCGGCACGAATCATCGTCGGCGCATCCGACGTCATCGAACTCGGCGGAGAAGCGATGTATGACACGGGTCATGCCGTTTTCCACCAAGCGGCCAATCCGACGGGGAGTTTGGCTTGTGCATCCTGCCATCCCGAAGGTCATGAAGACGGCCGCGTTTGGCAATTCGTCAATACCGGCCCGCGTCGTACGCAATCGATCGCCGGCGGCATTTTGGCCACCGCACCGTTCCATTGGGCCGGTGATCTCGACGGTTTCGATTCGCTCATGAGCGACGTCTTCACCGGGCGTATGTCCGGTCGGGAGCTCGTGCCCGCGGAAAAACTCGCCGCAGCCAAGTGGATTGATTCCATTCCGACGCCGGTCTTCACATCCGTGACGGACAGCGCGGCTGTCGAGCGCGGAAAAGCCATTTACAATGACGCCACGGTCGCTTGCGCCACGTGCCATTCCGGTGCGCGCTTGACGAACAATCAAACCGTCGACGTGGGCACCTTCGGTGCATTGCAAGTGCCTTCTTTGCAAGGACTTGCTGCTCGCGCGCCGTACATGCACGACGGCTGCGCCGCCACGCTCGAAGACCGTTTCACGAATACGGCCTGCGGCGGTGGCGACAATCATGGTCGCACGTCACATTTGACGAGCGCTCAGATTGCCGATCTCGTGGCGTTTTTGAAGACGCTGTGACCGATGGACGGCCCGTTGAATTCAATCAACGGGCCTTGATCACGGGCAGCAAAACCCATTGCTGGCCACTTGAATGCACATCGGGTCCGGCCCGATTCCCTCCGAACACACGAAAAAGCTCTTAAAACCAAATTGGAAGCACGTAATGTCGCTTCCTTCGGATCGAATACATCCCAGGCCGGGCGATCCGCATTTGGTGACCTCTTGCTCTTCCGCTTCGCAACCCAATGCTCGCGGTTGTGATCCGGGTATGCTGGGACAAGCGATCTCGGCTTTGGCCGTGCACGCATACAACGCCGCTTGTTCATCCGTGCACGGAGTGCTGGAAAACGACGTCGCATTGATGCATTCGGCGTCGCAACTCTGAACGTCGACAGCCGGTTTTTCGATACAGTTTTTCGCATGAATATGCGCGCACGCATCCATGCACAACTTGTGGATCACGGAAGGATCTTGCTCCGAAGTTCCTTCGCAACCCAACGCAACCAGCGCGAACAACGCGAGTACCCATTGACGCATAAGCATTTCCTCGTCGTGTCAGAAGTAATAACGGGCCGATAGATCGGCCACGCTGGAGAAGATGTCCCAAGGTTCGCCGTTGGATGCGGCCCCGATACCGACGAAGGTGTCGGAGAGCGATTGATTCGAAACGCTCGCGCCGGCCCATTTCACATAGAACGAAAGGCCGACGCCGGCTTGCATCGTGAGCCTGGGCAAACCAATGAATCCGAAATGCATTTCGGCGCCCGCTCGTATGCCCGCATCGAAAGAGAATCCGCGCAATTTTGCGGCCGGCGGCGGATTTTCTGCGAATTCGGCGGAAACATTGGACGACACGAACCCGAAATTCATGTTCGGCACCAGCAAAAACGCCATGTGTCGAGTGTCGGCCACCATCACGGGCACACCGATGCCGCCCGAAAGTCCGAACACGGTTGACTTCGCCAGGTTTGCCGTAACTTTTCCAAGTTCGGCCGTACGTGAACCTCCCGTCAAGGTCACCCCGAGCGCCGCTTCGAATCCATAACGTTTCGACAACCATTTGCGCATTCCCAACATCGGGATTTGAATATTTTGCAAATTGAGTTTGTCGTTCGGCACCATTCCGGCCTGATCGCCACGGCCGACCGGTACGGCTTGCGGCAACAGTACATTCAGAATTCCGCTGTAACCAACGCCATACGCTCCAATGACCACTTCGTGATCCGTGGGCAATGACGTCGCCGCCGATTCCGCCGCCGACGTTCCCGTTTCGGTTTTTCCGGGCGGCGTAGTCACCGGTACGGCAATCGGAGCGGCGACAATCGGCGCTACAGGCGCCGCCACAGGTGCCGTCGGCGTCGTCGTCACCGGCGTCGTCGTCACCGGCGTCGTCGCCGTAGGAGGCGGCGCAACAGGCACGGGAATCGTCGGAGCAACGGGCGGAGGATCTTCACCTCGAGCTTCCGCAGAAACCAACAAGACGGCGCCGAGCGCCCATGGGCAAACCTTCATCGCCGCCAATGGCCATCCCCTTCGCTCACGCATTCGCCACGCATCGTTGCTGTTTGTCATCATAAAAGCCGTCCATTTCCCGTCGACGAACCTCGTGTCTCGACGAGGCGCCATGGCGAGACTTATCGGACGCGATCTCGGGCGTACAAATTTTCGGTGCCGATTGTCGACCGCAATCCGAACGACTCAATCGCGCTTGGACATACGCATTCATCGATGGACGCGCGTGTTGCGTCGACGTATAACGCGCCCGCGCATACTCGTCCGCGCGCAGAAGGTCCCAACGAACCGGTCATGACTTCCGCCGCAGCTTTGCCATCACCTCGATCAACGTCCGCTTTCGCCGATGCGCTCGCGATTGCACGTTATCACATCATGCTCGTGGCGATGACCGCGTGCATCGTATTCGGCTGGCTGATGACGGGGCGTTATTTGCCTTGGCTCGCGATCGTCGTGGGACTCGATTGGTTTCTCATCAATTTAATGAACCGAATCACGGACATCGACGAGGATCTGAAAAATGGCATTCAAGGCACCGAACGCGTTGCGCGACGCAAACGATTGCTCACCATTCTTTCGTTGGTCTTGATGGGCGGATCATTTCTCGGCACGCACCTGGTTTGGCCGGGATTGACACCGTATCGCATTGCCGTACAAATCATCGGATTCGGGTACAATTACAAAATCGTCCCTACGCCTCGGGGATTGTCGCGTTTCAAAGAAATCTACTTCCTCAAAAACTTCGGCTCTTCGGTGCTGTTTGTCCTGACGTGTTTTGCGTACCCGCTCGTGACGAACGAAGGCGCGCGGATCATGTCCTGGAGCGGCATGATCAGCCTGGCGCTTTTTTTCGTGCCCTTCGAATTGACGTACGAAATTCTATACGACTTACGGGACCTCGAAGGCGACAAACAAGAAGGTATTCCGACGTATCCCGTCGTGCATGGAGCGCATCGGGCGCGTCAAATCATCGATGGCTTGCTGCTTTTGTCGTCGGGCGTGCTTTTGGCAGGCATTGTGTCGGGCGCGTTGGGCGTGCGTGAAGGGTTGATGCTGGCGGCGCCGGTCACGCAAATCGTCTTTTATCGTCCACGTTATCGTCGAGGGCTCACGGCGCACGATTGCATTGTCTTGACGCACCTCGGGACGGCGCAGCTCGTTTTGTATTTGGTCGGCACGTACGTTTGGCTTCGAGCGGGTTTGCCGGCGAATATTTATTTGTGAATGGTTCGGCGCGGCGCTCGAATCATCCCCGCTTGTTCTTCAAATGCGCCCGTAATGCTTTCGCGCCGATACGTCCTTTTCGCGCTTCGTCGCTGCGCATGCGAGAATCCGCCGTGCCGGCCGTGTGTTGTCCTTCCAAACGCAGCCGCCGAAAACTCTCGAATCGCTCCGGAGCCAACGTTTTTCCCGCAATGGCCGCTCGCACCGCACACCCCGGTTCGCTTTCATGCGCGCAATCGGAAAATCGGCAGTTTTGTGCCAATTCCGCGATGTCCTCGAACGTCTCCGCCAAACCCGTCGCGCCCGCCGCCCATACGCCAATTTCCCGCATCCCCGGCGTATCGATGAGCACGCCTCCCTGGGGCAATACAATCAATTCCCGCCGCGTCGTCGTGTGCCGGCCCTTGTCCGTTCCTTCTTGAATCGCCGATGTCGCCAATCGTTCTTCACCCATCAATCGATTGATCAACGTGGATTTGCCCACGCCCGACGAACCCAGCAAAACCCCCGTAATGCCCTGCCGCAAATATCCTCGAATCGTATCGATTCCCTCGCCCGTGATCGAACTCGAGACGTGAATCGCCACGTTCGGCGCATTCTCTGCGGCCCAAGCCAAGGCCGTCGCAGAATCCCCCAAATCCGATTTCGTCAACAAAATAACCGGCTCGGCCCCGCTTTCCCGCGTAATCGCCAAATACCGTTCGAGCCTCCGAGGATTGAAGTCTCGATTCAGCGAGCTCACCAAAAATGCATAATCGATGTTCGCCGCCACGACCTGCGGTTTGTCTTCGCTCCCCGCCGCCCGTCGTACAAATGCCGTTTTTCTCGGCAGCAAAGCGTGCACCACGGTTCGTCCTTCCGAATCCGGACGATCATCCACGACCACCCAATCGCCGACGCCGGGCAAGTCCAACGCGCTCGAGGCTTCATGACGCAATTTGCCGGTCAATACCGCCAAACCCGAAACGTTTTCCCCCAATACCTCATACGCGCCGCGATGTTCGGTCATGACGCGGGCAACCGCTCGATGAGGCTCATCGAACGCCGCAAAATGCCCCGCGAAATAAGGCGAATATCCAAGGCGTTGCAGCTTTGGCGTCATGTCAACCTCCTCGAGTTTGTCCGCATTGCGGACAAACTCGTATTGGTCCAGCGCTCGCTGGTCCGGGTCCAGGGACGGACAGTCCCTGGTGGGGTCCGGGGTGAAACCCCGATACATAAAACGTTGTCAGGAAAAACGTTTGAACGAATCAACGTTCGCCGAGCAGCTCGAACCGAGCGATGGTCGAACACATCTCCGAAATCGCCCGCATCAAGCGCAAGCGATTTTCGCGCACCGGAATGTCGTCGGTCATGACGTACACATCCAAGAAGTATTGCTGAAGCAGCGGGGCAAACCCGGCAACTTCGCGCAACGCCGCGGCATAATCACCCGCTCGACGCAATTCCACGAGCGACTCGCGCAGCTTGATGTACCCGTCGTACACCGCACGTTCGCTCGCATGATCCTCCGCGCGCGGAGCTACGGGTTCTCCCGCCGGCGCATTCTCGGCGATGTTCGTCGCACGCTTGAAGACTTCACCCACGCTCGCGCGTGTCGCCGCATCGAGCTGCGCCAACGCGGTGGCTCTAGCCCGCGCATCCAGCGGCCTTTCAAAAGCCACCGCCAAGCTCGCCGCGACCGCGTCGCTCGGGAGTTTGTCCGCGAGCAGTCCGCGCAAACGCTCCGTGAAGAAGTCACCGAGTTTGTCCGCGAGCTCCGCCGGGCCGAGGTCCAGGGTCACGCCGCCGTATCCGTCGTACGCCGCGCGAATCGCATCGGACAGCTGCACGTCGAAGCCGCGATCGAACATCACGCGCAAAATGCCGATACACGCTCGACGCAGTCCGTAAGGATCCGCCGCACCGGTCGGGGTCAAACCGATCGCGAAACATCCGACGATCGTATCGAGTCGATCCGCGATCGAGACGAGCGCACCCGCATCGGACTTCGGCGTTGCGTCATGCGCTCCTTTCGGCTGGTAGTGCTCGCGAATCACTTCCGCCACTTCGGGATTCACGCCTTGCTTGAGGGCATACGCGCGACCCATTTCGCCTTCGAGCTCGGGGAATTCACCGACCATGAGCGAAACGAGATCGCACTTTGCCAAGTGGGCACCCGAGGCCGCCGCCATGACCGTCGGTTCGGGAAGGGACAACAAAAGGCCGAGTTCCCGAGCGAGTCGTTCGATGCGGGAAGCTTTTCCGAGCATCGTTCCAAGGCGTTTTTGAAAGACGATGCCGCCGAGTTTGGTGCGACGATCGGCCATCGGAACCGCGACGTCTTCGCGATAGAAGAACCGCGCATCGGACAAACGCGCCCGCATGACGCGATCGTTTCCGCGCCGAATGTTCTCCGGGACGAGCGCCGTGTTCACCACGGACAAATACTTCGGCAACAAAGCACCATCGGCTCCGCGCACGCCGAAATAACGTTGATGACCTTTGGCCACCGCGAGGATCACGCGCTCGGGCAGTTCGAGGAATTCATCGCCGTAGCCGCCGATGATCACGTGCGGTTCTTCCACGAGCGAAAGGTTTTCCCCGATCAAGAACTCGTCTTCGATGAGGCTTCCGCCGGCTGCTTTTGCCGCTTCCAGAAGCCTTTCGTGCATCACGCGGGCGCGTTCGCTCGGGTCGACGAGCACATGCGCGGCACGCAGTACGTCCACGTAGGCATCCGCGCGAGCGAGCGAAATCGTTTCAGGTGCAAGGAATCGATGACCACGAGATGTTCGACCGCTCGTGATGCCCGCGACTTCCACCGGCACGATGTCTTCGCCAAACAGAGCCACGATCCAGTGCATCGGACGACCGAAGGCAAACTCGCCCGTGCCCCAACGCATCGACTTGCGGAACGGAATCGCGGTGATGATGGAGGCGAGCGCATCGGCGAGAAGGTTTGTCGCGGCTTGACCCGCTTCGCGACGCGTCCCGACGAGGTATTCGCCTTTGGGAGTCTCGACTCGCCGCAAATCCGCTACGGAACAGCCGATTTTCGAGGCAAACGCTTCGGCGGCTTTCGTCGGCACGCCGTCCTTGAACGCGGCTTTGGTAGGCGGACCGGTAACGTCTTCTTCGAGGTCCGGTTGACGTTCGGCCACACGCGTCACGAGCACGGACAGCCGTCGCGGTGTACCCAGCGCCCGGATGGAACCATGCGCAAGACGCAGTTCCGTGAGCTTGTTGTGAACCAACTCGGGCAGCGCACGGAGCGCTGCTTCAACGAAAGAAGCCGGCAGTTCTTCGCAGCCGATCTCGAGGAGCAAGTCGCGGGTGTCGGACATGACGCGCGCACCCTAGCGCAAACCGTGCGAAGTAGGGAGGATCTTCGTTGAATGAGCCATTCGACGACGTCGCTGCGGCGGGCCGATGCTGCTAGATGAGGGCTCGCGCATCGCGCTTTCACCATGAACGATCCTCCGAACAGCATCGCCGCACCCCCTTGGCGACTCGTGGAAAAACCCGGAGACGACGAACTTCTCGTCGTCGTGGGTCCGACCGCTACGGGAAAAACCGAGCTCGGTCTGCGCCTCGCCGAATTGTTTGGTGGTGAAATCATCGGCGCCGACAGCGTCCAGATCTACCGCGATTACGACATCGGCTCGGGCAAACCCAGCCCGGACGAACTCGCTCGCGCCCCGCATCATCTCATCTCGGTCGCCGATCCGCTCGCCCCTGTCGACGCGCAGACCTACGCCGAAATGGCCGATCGCGCGATCGCCGACGTACGTTTGCGAGGAAAAACTCCCATCGTCGTCGGTGGCACGTATCTGTGGGTGAAGGCGCTCGTGCGTGGACTCATGCCTGCGCCTCCGGCGAGCCCCGAAATTCGCGCGCGACACGCGTTGTTTGTCGAAGCAAACGGACGTGCGGCGTTGCACGACGAGCTCGCGCGAGTTGATCCCGAGAGCGCAAAACGTTTGGCCCCCAATGATTTCGTACGCGTCAGTCGAGCGCTCGAGGTGTTCGAACTTTCCGGCAAGAAGCAGAGCGATTGGTTCGCCGAACACGGGTTTCAAGAGGAGCGTCATCGAGCGAAGTTTGTCGGCGTGGCGATTTCTCGTGATGAACAGGACGTGCGTATCCGGGCGCGTGTCGAGCGCTGGGTCGCACAAGGATGGGCGGACGAAGTGCGTGGGCTTCTGGCGAAAGGGCAGGGGACTGCGCGAGCGATGGGGTCGGTGGGGTACAAAGAAGTGCGGGCGTTTGTCGAGGGACAGTTACGCCAAGACGAACTCGTCGACACGATTGTGCGGGCAACGCGGGTGTTTGCGCGAAGGCAGCGGACGTGGCTACGCGACGAACCGGTGACGTATTACGCGATGGAGTGACATCGTCGGCGCGTTGTTGATCGGTCGCTTGATGACGTGATGTTTCAGAAGCGGTGGACGTCGTGGTCTGATGTCGCACGCGATAATACCCTCGAAATCATGCGAGCGATCTTCGGCGTCGTGGTTGGCGCTATGTGGCTTGTCGCGTGCAGACCGGGGCAAGAAATTGTCTGTACGGACCCGGGACGCTGCGCATTGGCCGAGCCGCTTTGCGACAACAGTTGTGATCACTCCGCGGACCGTTCAGCTTGTCGGCAATGTTGCCGCGACATGCGGAGCAAGTGCGACAATTGCGAAGAGGGCGCCCACTTTGGGAAATGCAAATGAAGAAAAGCCGGCAATTCAGCGATGTGAAGATTCTTGGTTTGGCACCCGTTTTCCTAATTATTTCGGCCTGTCAGTCTGCGGAATCCAAAGTGGTCACCCTGGAGCAAGGCGTGATTGCTCGAGTCAACGGGTGTCACGTCAGCGTCGACGGTGTCAATTACAACCCCAAATATCCGAATCCTTTCGTGTACTTTCGTCATGCATGTGACGTGCCCGAATCGGCGCTCAAGGAGAAGAATTGGTGGGGAAATCAGCCCGAACCGCTCATGAATACGCTGAAGCTCGGCGCCTGTGTTCGACTCGATGACACGTATTATTGCGCCAAGAAGATGGAGCCCGGCAAATCCGTAACGCTCGAGGCGACATACAAAGCAGCCATTCGCGATGGGTCAATCATCGAGCGTGTTGAATGAACCCGGACCATGCCCACATCGGGCCCACGAAGTTTGTCTGGGTTGCGAGACAAACGCACGTCTACTCATCCCGCGTCACGTCGTAGACGAGCGTCACGCTCACGAGCATCGGCGCACGCGTTTGCTCGACGCGCTCCACAGCTTCTTTGTACGCTTCATCGAGCAGCGTTCGAGCTTCGGTGCGGCTCAATCCGGTGGCCTTCCGTTCCACGTTGATGCGGGTAAAACTCCCCGCTTCTTCCGAGGCCAACGTCTTGATGTCGCTGTTGGTTTTCTTGCCGAACTCTTTTTTTGCAGGCGGTCGGTTTGGCGGAGGCGGTGCGGTGCTCCGCTTCTTCGCGATCACCACGTCGATGGGGGCCGAGATTTTTCCAATCATCGGCGGCGGGGCGGGCGTGCCGAAGTCGAAGTCTTGGTTCTCCTCGAACGCTCCGGCGCTCAGCAAACTCTGCTTGCCCGTCGATAAATACGCTTCGGCCGCTCCAATCACCATCCGCAGCTCGACTTGCAGCGAGCGACGAAGTTCGTCCTGTTGAAGCACTTGCCGCGCTTCCCGCAAATACTTCGAAGCCGAAAGATCAGTCCGTTCCAATTGGACCAACCGTTTCAGGGTGTTTGTCACAGTCGCATCTTCCAGCGTCATGAGGGCTTGGCTGCCCGACGCGAGGCTCGCTTGGACCGCGGAAGAGCTCGTTTCGAGGCGCGTATGCGCGAGAAGTTCGATGATCACCGGCGCCGGTGCTTTCGCCACGGCTTCACACAAAGCGTTGGCACTTCGCGCCGTACGCATGCGATCGCATTCCGTGTTGGCTCCGACCGAAGCGATTCGAGCTTCCAAAGCTTGCAACAACGCCCAAGCCACGGGTGCCGACGGCTTCACCGCGTCCCGAACCTTCTGCCCGAACGCATCGATGTTTTGGGACGTGAGCGTTCGGTCGCTCATGGTTACGCCGAATACCGCACTGCCCATGAGAACCGCCCGTGCCCAGATCGTCGGTTCCGGAAGGCTATCTACGTCGGTATCCGTTTTGCTCTTTGCCATCGGGATGCTCCGCGCCGCCGAGTATAGGAGAGGAGAAGCCCGCTTGTGAGACGAACGTTTGCTTCGTCGACAACCACATCGCGACCAAACGGAACTCGGCTCATCGACCGACATGCGTGGTCTTTCCTGCTATCGTGGCGGCCATGCGTTCGAAAGTCATTCGTTTCGGGTTTGTCACGACCATGGTGGGTGCTGTTGCTTGTTCCGGTTCGCCTGCGCCCAACGCGACCACGCCGGGCCAAGGAGCAGGCGAAAATCCAGCGGACAAAACAGTGGTTGTCGGGACAAACGAAGTGGCCGGTCGTGGTGGGCCCAAAGGTGCCGACGGGGCCATCGGCGCGCCGCAGAAACGCTCGGGCGCTCGTGCGGACACGCAAGGTGAAGGGGGCGACGAAGGTGATGGTTCGCGCGGTGGAGCTTGGGGGGGCCCCGGCGGCATGGCGATGGGTCAAGCGCCTCCCGAACCGCCGGTGACTCCCGCCGAGCTCGCGCCGTGGACCGGTGGAGATGAAGTCGACCAAGGGTTTGGCGCGCAAAGTCCCATTCCGGTGACGGCGGCGGATCCAAGCTGGGGCAGCCCGCGAGCGCTCGTGACGATCGTCATGTTTTCGGACCTCGAATGCCCGTTCTGCGCGAAAGCAACGCGAACGATGGATGAGCTCCGTCGTCTTTATGGCAAAGACCAATTGCGTATTGTCTGGAAAAACTTTCCCCTTGCGTTTCACAAGAACGCGCGTCCCGCGGCCGAAGCGGCGATGGCCGTATTTGCAATGCGTGGATCGCCTTGGTTTTTTGCGTATCACGACGCGTTGTTCTCGCATCGGCTCGACGCCGGCGTCATTGACGGATCGTTACCCCGTGGTTTGTCCCGGGCTCAAGTGGACGCGGCTTTGGCCAAAGGGGACATCGCCAAGAAGATCGACGACGACATTGCGCTCGCCAATTTGGTCGGCGTCCGGGGAACACCGGCATTTTTCATCAACGGCGTTTTCTTGAGCGGAGCGCAGCCGGTGGAGAATTTCCGCGCGATCATTGACGAGCAAATCGTGGCGGCGAAGAAGTCCATTGCGGGAGGTACCGCGCCAAACCGCGTGTATGCGTTTTTGTCGGCGCAAAATTATCAAAAGCCCGCGGATCGTCCGGGCGCGTCGCCCGCTCGTCCGGCCGATGATACGACCACGGTTTGGAAGGTCCCGCTCGATGGATCTCCCGCTCGCGGCAAAAATACGGCGCTCGTGACGATGGTCATGTTCACCGACTTCCAATGCCCGTTTTGCATTCGCGCCTCAGCGACGGTCGAGACGTTGGCGCGTGAATACGGGGACAAACTCCGCATCGTCTACAAGAGCAATCCTCTTTCGTTTCACACTCGTGCGGAAGCGGCAGCGCAGCTGGCGCTCGAAGCGCGTGCGCAAAAGGGCGACGTCGCGTTCTGGAAAGCGCATGACCTCTTGTATGCCGCCAATGGCAAACTCGACGACGCCGATCTTCAGGCGATGGCCACTTCCCTGGGCCTGGATGTGAAAAAAGCGATGGATGCCGTTGCCAATCGGAAACACTTGGCGGCCATCGAAAAGGATCAGGGTTTGGCCGAGGACATCGAAGCGACGGGAACGCCGCAGTTTTTCATCAATGGTCGAAGGCTCGTCGGCGCGCAACAGCCCGAAAAATTCCGCGAAATCATTGATGACGAAATCAAACACGCCGAAGGGTTGATCAAAAAAGGCACGGCGGCGGCGAAGGTTTACGACCTGATCATCAAAGACGGCAAAATCACCATTTACGAAAAGGTGAACATTCCGGCGCCCACGAAAGACCAACCGAGTCGCGGACCCGCCAACGCCAAAGTCACCATCCAAATGTTCTCCGACTTCGAATGCCCCTTCTGCAAACGAGCCGCGGAGACGATGGTCGAGCTCGATGCTGCCTTCCCGGGCAAAATTCGGTTCGTCTGGAGAAACATGCCGCTTCCGTTCCACAAGAACGCCATGCCGTCGGCTCTTGCGGCCATGGAGGCGTGGAAGCAAAAAGGCCCCGAAGGTTTCTGGGCCGTGCACGATCATTTCTTCAAAGACCAAACCCAACTCGATCGCGCAGGCATCGAGAAAACAGCGTCGGATGTCGGGCTCGACGTGGGCAAAGTCCTCGCCGCCGTCGATGGTGAAACCTACAAGGCGCTCATCGAAGCGGACCGCAAGATCGCCGAAGGGGCCAAGATCACGGGCACGCCGGGGTTTGTCATCAACGGCTATTTGATTTCGGGAGCGCAACCGCTGACGAAGTTCAAGAAGATCGTCGCGCGAGCGTTGGCGGAAGCGAAGTAGTTCGTTCGTACAAACAGCATTGGGGCGCGGGTACCGAACGCGTACCGACGCCCCAAATGTTCAACCGGCGGTTTGTAGTCCCGTACGGTAGACGAATGTTTCAGTCGACAAACTCGATGCCGGTCGCTTCGATTTCGACCTTGGCCAGCTTCGAGTTCGCGCCTTGACCACAGCCGTCATCGGCGCCGCATTGGCTCTTCTCCGCATTGGACGGCATCACTTTGCCCTGGATCACCGCTCGATGACCGCTTGCATCGCGCGGCACGAAGAAGCTGTGTCCAGCCATCTTGATGTGCGCTTGTCCGGACGAATCGGCAATCTCCATCCAGCAGCCCATCGACTTGCAAACAGCCGAAACGACGCCTTCCGTGCGCACGGTTTTGTCGGCGAATTGTCCGGGTTCTTTCACCAAGTCCGTGAGCGCCGTGGCTTTCGTTTCCGTTACGGGCTGGCCGAACTTCTTCTGCGTAAGGGGTTTGAGCACTTCAGCCGTGGCCGATTTCGGCTCCTCGGCTTGCGCGGTGGAAGTGGGTAGCCCCATCGATTGCGCCTGGGACTGCTCAGGTTGGGCGCAGGCTCCGAGCGCAAGGGTGATCGCGGAGAGGACGAAGAATTTCCGAATCGTTTGCATGGCGGGCGAAGTGTGCCGCAAAAACTCCAACTTGTCACGAATCCGCGCACATCTTGCTTCGTCGTGATTGCTCGATCGACGGACTTGCCCGAACTTTGCTACAACACGCCCTCGAATGTCCGCGCGCATGAAATGCCTCGAATCAACCCTCGTCCGAGGCATCTGTGCAGGTGTGATTCTCTCCGCGCCGACTTTGGTTTTTGCCGAAGAATCCGCGGAAGACACGTCGTCCAAGACGCCGTCGCGCCCCCCGCCGCTCGAGCCGCTCGAGCCTGCCGAGCTTCCGGTTTCGCGACATCTGGATGTCGGTTTGGGGGTGGCGCTCGTCGAGCGACTTACAGAAGGACAAACGAACGCCGGGCCCGCGAATTTCCGCTATCCGGCGATGATCGGCGTGGGTTTGTCCGCTCGAGTCGACGTGTGGAAGTACCTACGCGCGAACTTGTACGTGGTGCGAAGTTCCACATCGACCGATTTGGCCGCGGGAATGTTGGGTTTGCCCGGGGATCCGGGGCTTGTGCCGCTGACGAGTTACGCGCTGGGCCTGCGTTTGTCCCCGACCTTGCGCCTGGGCCCGCGAGCGCGCACGTGGATCAGCTTCGGGGCCGGTTGGGGCCGCATGGAGATGGGTCGGTTCGACGTCCAAAGCGGTGCCGACAGCTATGTCGTTCGCGAACGGTCGTTTTCGTTTCTCGAATTTCCCATGGGCATCGGAACATCGTTCGACATCATCAAGAATTGGTTGGCGGTGGAATTCGAGGCGACGGGAGCGTTTCATACGGCAGAGCGCGGAACGGCTCGAAATTGGGGCCAAACCATCGATCCCGACGGTCGACGTATCGCTGTCGGGCCGTTTCCCGAAATATCGGCTACGTTTGTCCAAACGATCGGACTGGCATTGGTGCTTTGAGGTAAACGATGTCTCGATTGCAACAACCTGGCAATGTCGTTCGACCGCGGGTCATTGCCGTTGCCGGCAACATGGGGGCGGGCAAATCGAGCCTCGTGAAATGGCTCGAGCAACAATTCGGGATGCTGCCGTTTTTCGAGCCCAACGAGGAAAATCCATATTTGTCTGATTTTTATGCGGACATGCCGCGCTGGGCGATGAGTTCGCAATTGTTTTTCCTGGTACGACGATTTCGTATTCATCGCGAAGTGCTCGTGCGCGCATCGATGGACGCGCAACCCGTGGTGCAGGATCGAACGCTTTATGAAGACGCCGAGATCTTCGCGGCGCATTTGCATCAAGCCGGGTATATCGACGACCGCGATTGGACGATGTACCAAGACTTGTACCGGACGTTGCGGGAAGAAATCCGCCCGCCGGATTTGATGATTTATCTACGTTGCCCGCTCAAGACGCTCGTGCGGCGTATTCGCGAACGAGGGCGTGATTTCGAGCGTAAAGTGCCGCGGAGTTATTTATCGGCCCTCGACAAACTTTACGAACAATGGCATGCCCGGTACGACTTATCCCCGACGCTTGTCATCGAAACGGATCGCTTGGATTATGTCGAGCGTCTTTTCGATCGTCTCGAAGTGGCCGAAGCGATTCGGCGGCATATCGGTCAACCGGACAGGTGAAAATCACCGTCCGGCGCCCAAGAAAAACTTGCAATTTCTGCAAACTTGGGCAATGACTGAGCGCTGAGAGTATCGACCGTGCCGCAATCGGAACAGAACGAACGCACCCATCTGCTGCTGATCGATGACGACATGTTCATCCTCGCGGCTTTGCGACGGTTGCTCAATTCCGAACACGACGTAACAGCCGTGGCGAGCGCTCCGGACGCGCTTGCGCTCATTGAATCGGGCAAACGATTCAATTTGATTTTATGCGATTTGCGTATGCCGGGGATGACCGGTATGGAGTTTTATGAAAAACTCCACGAAACCACGCCGGAGATGAGTCGCCGGGTGATTTTTTGCACGGGAGCGACATTTTCGCCCGAAGTACGCCAGTTCTTCGATCGCATACCGAATCGAATCTTGGAAAAACCATTCGATCCGGCCGGTGTCCGTTCCTTCGTTCGGGCCTGCGTCAAAGAATTCGACGGCTGAAAGCGGTCTTTAGCAGCTCGTTGAATTATCATCGCGAGCGACCGACGATTTCGGGTGCGAGCAGATAAATCAACGGGCTGTTGGCACTACTCCGCCAGTTTATCGAAGCGGGGCTTGGAGAGTGCTTGATTTTCAGGC
>CAYSYX010000010.1:0-58322 GCA_964435055.1 uncultured Polyangium sp.
AAGGGCCTGGGCCCTTGCGCGGGTCCCGGGGCGCGGAGCCCCGGGTGGGTCCGGGTGAAACCCGGCCATTCGCGTTCACCCGCCTGATTGCTTCTGTTCCAATTCTTCCCATCGAGCGACCAGCGTGGCGGCGCGAGCTTTGGCTTCGTCGAGTTTTCGTGTCAATGCGGGAACTTCGGCGGCGCGTGAAGCGTAGAGTGCCGGATCGGCGAGCGCTTTTTCGCAATCGGCGACTTCACGCTCCGCGGCGTCGACGCGATCGAGAATCGTTTCGAATTCGCGTTGCTCGGCCCAGGTCAAACCTTTGTTTTTCGTGGGTTTTGCGGCCGGTTTTTCCTTCGGCGCGGCTTTGGCTTCCGCGGCCACGGCTTTGGCGGCTTCATCTCGAGCGGCATCCGCGGCGGCTTTTTGCTGGAGGTAATCGGAATAGCCTCCGGCATATCGCACGACGCGGCCATTGCCTTCGAATACGAGCAGCGATGTCGCGACGCGATCCAAAAACCAGCGATCGTGCGTCACGACGAGCGCGCTGCCGGCGTAATCCACCAGCATTTCTTCGAGCGCCGAGAGTGTCGGCAGGTCCAAATCGTTTGTGGGTTCGTCCAAAATCAGCAAGCCGTGTTTGTCCGCGAGCATGCGCGCCAATGCGACGCGGGCGCGTTCGCCACCGGACAACGAACGCACTTGTTGGCGTTGCGCATGCGGATCGAATGCAAATCGCTCGAGAAAGGATCGAACTTCAATGGGTTGTCCCCCAAGCTCGATCTTATTGCCCGTCGCCGCCACGTTGTCATACACGGAAGCGTCTTCATCGAGCCCCGTGCGGTGTTGATCGAAATAGCCGATTTTGGTATTTTTCCCCAGAATGACTTCGCCGCGGACGGGATTCAATTCGCCGAGAATGGTCCGAATCAAACTGGTTTTACCCGTCCCATTTCGACCGACGATACCGATACGTTCTCCGGCGAGGACCGTCAAATCGAGATCCCGCACGAGCGCCCGCCCGCCAAGCTCGATGTTCAGGCTCCGTAACTCGAGAAGTGTTTTTCCTGTAATCGTTGCTTCTGTTACCAATCGCGCCGTTCGTTCGGCGCGTTGCGGTCGAGCATCTTTGGCGGCTTCGGCACGTTGGATGCGGGCTTTTTGTTTGGTCGTTCGCGCTTTTGGCTGACGTCGCAACCATTCGAGTTCCGTGCGGAGAAAGTTCTGGCGGTTTTGCTCGGTACGTGCTTCCAAGGCCATTCGTTCGGCTTTGGCTTCGAGATACGTTTCGTATCCGCCTTCGTACGAATGCACCGAACCGCGATGCAGTTCGAGCGTTCGATCCACGATGCGATCGAGCAAATAACGATCGTGGGTGACGACGAGCAATGCGCCGTCGAACTCTTCGACCAGGTACGATTCGAGCCACGCAATCGTTTCGACATCGAGATGATTGGAGGGTTCGTCCAGGATGAGCAGCGTGGGTGGCGAGACGAGAATTCTGGCGAGCGCGACGCGACGTTTGTCTCCACCAGACAGCTCGCGCGTTGGCGTATCGAGCCGTTCGATGCCGAGGTGTCCCAGGATTTTTTCGACGCGATGCATGACGTCCCACCCGCCATGACGTTCGATTTGAGCTGCGGCTTCCGCTTGTTGCGCGAGGAGTTTGTCCGACTGGGACTCGCCTTTGGCGATACGCGCCGACAAAGCGTCGTAATTTGTTTTGGCCACAAACCAAGCGCCGAGTCCTTCGGAGACGACGGAGCGCGCGGTTGCATCGGGATCGAGCTTTGGTTCTTGCGCCAGGTAAGCGACGGAGGCTTCGCGACGAACGGCGACGTTACCCGTGTCGGCGGCTTCGATACCGGCGAGGATTCTGGCGAGCGTGCTTTTGCCGCTGCCGTTTGACCCGACCAACCCGACGCGTTCTCCCGAGTGAATCGACAAAGAAACGCGATCGAGGATGGTTTTTTGCCCGTAAGCTTTGCTGATGTCTTGCGCAACGAGGACTGGCACGGGCGAGACGGTAGCACCAAGGCGAACCGGAGGACTGCTGCTCGCGCATCTTGTGACCATGGTGCGTTATCGGCGGCATTGACGAGCGAAGTCGCGATAGGTAGGATGCCGTGGATTAACATGCAGAACCGCGTCGTTGCCGACAGGTATGAATTGGTGCGACAAATCGGGCGCGGCGCCATGGGTTTCATCTGGGAAGCCCTCGACAAACATCTGAAGCGTCGAGTGGCTGTCAAATTGATGACTCCCGATCACATGGCGTCGAACATGGCTCGCTTGCGCTTCGAACGCGAGGCGAAAGCCATCGCACAGCTGAAGAGCCAGCACGTCGTGCAAATTCATGATTACGGAATTGATGGCGACGGTTCGCCGTTTTTCGTAATGGAACTTCTCGAAGGCGAAGATCTGGACGTGCGCCTCGAGCGAGACGGTCGATTGCCTCTGGGTGTGGTGGCCTCGATTGTAAAGCAGGCGGCGTCGGGTTTGCAATCGGCACATAACGCGGGAATCGTGCATCGCGATTTCAAGCCGGCGAATATTTTCTCATCGCGTGCCGAATCCGGCGAAGTGGTCAAGATTCTCGATTTCGGCGTCGTGGCCATCATCGCCGAACCCAACCTCGATTCGGACGACGACGGGCTTGGACAAACCGCTGCGGGGACGATCGTCGGTACGCCTCTTTATATGAGTCCCGAGCAAATTCGCGGAGGATCCGTAGACCATCGCAGTGATCTTTGGTCGCTCGGTGTCGTGGCTTATCGCGCGCTCACGGGCGTCAATCCATTTGCGGGACAATGGCTCGGAATGCTCATGGTGCGTATTTGCACCGATCCGTTTACGCCGCCGTCGAAGGTGATTCCGGAATTATCACCGGAAGTCGATGCATTTTTCGAGCAGGCATTGGCGAAGGATCCGGACAAACGTTTTCGGAGCGCTCGCGAAATGGCGGCGGCTTTCGCGGCATTGCTGGAAAAACGCGAACGCGGCAAAGCGCGCATTCTGGTGGTCGACGACGAACCGGACGTCGAGCTCTTGGTCAAACAACGATTTCGTCAGCAAATCAAAAAATCGGTTTATGATTTCATATTCGCATCCGACGGCTTGACCGCCCTGGAAAAACTTCGCGCTCATTCGGATATCGACGTCATCATGACCGATATCAACATGCCGGGAATGGATGGCCTCACCTTCCTGTCCCATATCGGCGAAGTCAATCCGCACGCGCGTACGATCGTCGTGTCCGCGTACGGAGATATGGGGAATATTCGTACGGCAATGAATCGCGGAGCGTTCGACTTCGTCGTCAAACCGATCGATTTCAAAGACCTCGAAGTCACCATTGAAAAAACATTCAAGCACGTGACGGATTTGAAGAAAAATGCGCAATCATCCGAGGAAAACAATTTCTTGCGCATGTTTGTCAGTCCGCGCCTCGTCGATCGCATGCACGCCAAATCGGTTTTCGTTCCCGTGATGAGCGGCATGGCGACGGTCGCGTATATCGACATTGCGCGCGGTCGTTCCAAAATCACGGCGGAATCCGTCGAGGATTTGCTGCGCACGATGAACGCCAATTTCGAAGTCATCGTACCGGCGGTCACGGGGCGTGGCGGCATTGTCGAAAAATTCGTCGGCGACGCCGTGCTCGTGATTTTCCAAGGCGAGGGGCATGCCGCGCGGGCGCTCGACGCGTGCTTCACCATTCGCGCCCAACTTCGCCACCTCGCAGCTCGTGCCGGAAAAGAATCTCCTTTTGCGCTCGGCGTACGTATCGGTGTCGCGACCGGATGCATCGCCAGCGGCGAAATCGGATCCAAGGCGTACGGACGCCTCGATCACGCGGTTTTGGGGGACGTACCGCGCGCCGCCGCAACCCTCGAGTATGCGGCAAAGACAAACCAAATTCTCATCGACGATGCAACGTTTGACGCGGCAAACCAAGCATTCGAATGCCAATCGTCCCCCGTTTCGGTCGCTCCGTTCACGTTCAATGTTCACGAAGTCGTCCGCCGAATCGGCGGTGATGCTCAGTCGACGCCATTGGTGAGCAGCGTCGATATGTCGATGTCGTCGTCGGGTGAAACGAGCACCAGCAAGTCGGGCGATACGATCATCACCCACGACGGAGACATTCCGGAGGTTCTGCCTTCCGCGGCTCTGAGGACGACCGCCGACGATCCCGCAATAAAAGCAAACAAGAAGGAACGGGGCGACGACGAATCCAACCAGGCGTGACGTTTGTCTCGGAAGACCCACGACGCCATTCATGCGCAGGCCTCGATCGTCTCCCGAGACAAACTACTTTGTGGTCCTATGAATGATGCGCGCGTGCTTCGCGTTCCTTGCGCATCTGCCGATGCTTGAGCTCCGGAGATTCCGCGACCGCCATACCGATCAAGCGGAAGCCTTCGATGAAGTGCTTCAAACCGATACGGACAAGCTCGGGGCTCACGGCGCCCACGTCCGGGAAACCGCGTCCTTCCGCGTCCGCCGATACGTTGTTCCAGTTGGCGAAGAGTCGCCCCCATTCACTCGCCAAGACCGACTGCACGTTCTTTTGCGCGTACATCGGGTACCAGAACATGTCGTGGTACGCGACCGACGCCACGTAAGCCCACGGCGCGAGCCACGTCTTGAGTGACCATTCGATCGGCGCCTTCAGCGGTCCCCAGTAGATGCGATGCTGGTTTCTCGAGGCAAACGTCATCTCTTTGAAGGGACCTTGGAAGTTCCATTTTTCGTTCGCCGCGTCGACATCACCGACGATCTCGATATCGCGAACGTCGCCGCAACCGAGTCCCAGATCATGGGCCAGTCGGACAAACTCGAGGTCCGCCATGGGATCGAAGCCCATCAGCTTCGCGGCGACCGCGTCGATCGCGACTTGATCCGCCGACGCCAAGATGACGTTTTTCACATGCGGGATCATGCAGCGCGGTCCCGGGCCGTCGCCGGCAAACGTTCCATCCATCACGGCGAAGAGACCGCGATGAATCTTCTTCTGAATCATGAGCAGGTCCACGAGCGTCTTGTGAATGACCGGATGCGTCCAGTGACGATGCTCGTTGAGCAAACCTCCGAACGCGTTCTTCATCGCGCCCGTCGTCGTCGTGAAGATGTGCGTCTTCACCGTCGGCAAGTGGATGATGTTTTCCCCGATGAACCTCTTCGGAATGCTGAAGCCCTGCGGGAAAACCTCGTTCAAGCAGGTGAACTTCTTCGTCAAGTCACCCACGGCATCGCGAACGTCGATCCATTCTTCACCTTCGTACAAGTGCACGTTGCGCAGACCATGCGCGTTCACGACGTCGATCTGCTTGTTCTCTCGTTCTCCGAGATGCGCGTCGATCACGACCGTGCGGTTGTGACAAGCGTGGATCAGCTGTTTGTCATAACCATCCTTCAACATCGCGCGGATGACGCCATCGAGTTGCCACGGCACCGTGGACGAACCCGGGAAGAAGAAATGCCAGGAGATGTTGACCTTGAGCGCCGTGTCGGCGTCTTTGGCGATCACATCCTGGTAGCCCGCAAGGTTCATCAAGCGGTGGTAGTCCTCGAGCACCGTTGCGGGTGACGTGCGTAAAATCGCGACTTTCGACTTGCTCATACAGACCTCGGAACTGAAAAACGCGAGCCATATAGCACGCGAACGGCGTTTGCTTCGGGAGCGAACGGCCTTTTACCACGAAGAAAACGCTCGACTGCACTCAGGCATTGCACACCGCCACCAAAGTGCGCTATGGTCCGCGCCCTCAATCAAGCCGAAGTGGCGGAATGGCAAACGCGGCGGATTCAAAATCCGTTGTCCTTACGGACTTGTGGGTTCGACTCCCACCTTCGGTACCGATACCATCGTCTCCGGGCGATCATTCAGCATGAAGAAGAAACGGCCGCTGCGCGGGGTTGAGCAGCTTGGTGCGGTGCTCGGACGCGTCGCGGACATCGTGCCTCCACGCGATGTGCGTGAACCTCGCGCACCCGTGTCTCCGCGCGATTGGGAAGCCGCCGTCGGCACGCGTATCGCCGGACGAACCCTGCCGGTCAAACTCGATCGCGGCGTGTTGCACGTGCGTGTCGCCGGTTCCACGTGGGCTCAAGAACTGGCCATGTTGAGCGAACCCATCATCGCGCAGCTGCGAGCGCGCGGGGTTCAAGTCGATACGCTTCGGTTTCGCGCGGGTAACGTCGAAGCGCCCGAGCGCAGCAAAACACGCGAAGAAACCGTACGCACCTCACCTCCGGTCGTCGACTTGCCTGCGGCGTTGATCAAGGACGTCGAAGGTATTCAAGACGCGGGACTACGCGACGCGATTCGTCTGGCCGCTCAGAAAAATCTCGGTTGGCAACGTATGCGCAGCCGAGCGCTTGCGTTTGACCAAGCAAACGTTCGTCGAGACAATCCAACGTCCGCCGCGGGCTCTACACCGAAACCTGGCGCTCGAGACCTTCGATTCGTTGGACCAGAAAACGATCGGCCGGACCAAGTTGCGGAGCGAGCTTCTGCATCGCCGCGACGTAAGTCCGGATTAGTTTGATGTCGTAATTTTTCGCTTTTCGTACGACGGTGAAGAGTTCGTCGATCACGGTCGGGGGAAGGGGCGCATCGATCGATGTGTAGAGGTCGAAGACGTAATCGACCCATGCACCTTTCGTCGTCGCCGCCGCGAGTTTTGCCGCATAAAGCGCCGCATATTCGGCCACACCACCTTTGGGCCGACTTCCTTCCTTCGTCTTTTTCAGAATCGCTTGAAGCAGTGAAGCGAGGATTCGTTCGGCTTCATCGGCGCGTCCCAACGCGAGAGCCTTGTCGGCAACGCCGCACAAAAGTCGTACGGATTGAAAACGTCGTGCCGTCTCCGATGCGAGCAGACGACCATCCGGATTCGCCTTCGAATCCATCGCTGCGGCTTCGATCGAGGCATGGATGTCCGCGACGTGCATGCCGCCGATCGTTTGCATCGCGCGTCGTTGTTCTTCATCCGAGTACGAAATCGTCTTCGCGTCGTCGGTCTTGTAAACGACGATTTCTTGGTTCCCGATGCGGATTTTGTCCCCGGGCACGAGCTCGCGCGAGCCGTTGAGTTTGTCCCCGTTGACCAGTACGCCGTTGCGACTTCCAAGGTCCTGCGCAGTCACGCCCGTCGCACTCACACGAAGCACTGCATGCTTGCGTGACACGAGAGGATCATCGACCGCGAGCTGACACTCGGGACCTCGTCCCATGACGAAGTCTCCAAGTGGAAGTTCGAGATCATGCGCGAGGTAGCGAATCCGAAACGGCATCTCGCGTCCTCACTTCAGACCCCCGAGGCGTTCCAAACCCTCGAGGCGCTGCTGCACGAATCGCTCGCTCGGTCCGAGCTGCGCGGAGCGTTTCCGCAACGATTCGATGTAGTTTCGAAGAATGGTCATGTCGAGCGACTTCACCTTGCGCACGGATGAGTAGAGCTCGTCGACAACAGAACCTGGCACGAGCTGACCGGTGCAAGAGTAGAGGGCAAAGATGTACTCGATCCAAGACCCTTTGCTTGTAGCTGTTGCGAGCTTCGCTGCATACATCGCTGCTTTGGCCGCAACCTCGTTGGGAGGCAGCGATCCGTCACGTGCTCGTTCGAGCAGTTCGTTCAGCGAACGGTTCAAAATTCGCTCGGCTTCTTCCGCGCGGCCCATCGTGAGCGCCTTGTCCGCAAGACTTCCGATGAACGACAAAGCCGTGACGCGTCGATCCGGTTGCTGCACTCCGACCGGCGGATTGCGCGACGTGGGAAAACTCAACGAGATGCCCGGCGTCGTCGATTCGGTCCACGGCTCTTCGTGCAGATCTTCGCGCTGCATCATCGCCGCGACGTGAGGCGTCAACGTCGTCGCCCGAGTCACTCCAAACGCGATCGATTCGGGCACCGCGAGAACACTCTCGTCCGGCGCTCCTTCCACCGTCATCTCTTGCGAACCGATCGTGATCTTGTCGCCGTGCGTAACTTCGACCCGACCTTCGATCTTCTTGTCGTTCACCCGCACGCCGTTGCGGCTGCCCAAGTCCTCGACGGTCACGTTGTCCGTGCGCACCGTGAGCAACGCATGCCTGCGCGATACAAGCGGATCATCGAGCGCAAGTTGGCAATCCGCGCTGCGTCCAATCACGAATTGGCCGAGAGGTACCTCGAGCTCGTGCGAGAGATACCGCAGTCGAACCGCCATGTTCGAGCCATACCAATGGCGCAAAGCGCCGTCAAAGCGGGTCTTTCGATCCGCCGTTCAATCGTCCCCGGACACCACGCGCAATAAGCTCAACACCAACCGTGGATGCGACAAAAGTCCGTACACCGTCAGCCGCTCCCCAACGATTGCTCGGGCAAAATCCCACAAAGCCTTGTCGCGAGGGTGCCGTTTTGTGCGAAGCATCACTTTGGGCAGACGCAGCCGGGAAGATAACTTCAGCCGCGTCAGGTCCCGCAAAACTTCCTCGTCCCCACACAGCGTCACCGAGGGGATCCCCACCGCGCCTTCGTGCACCGTCAGGCGCCCATGATCGAAGCGCAGCGTGATCACCGATTGTGTGTCTTGCGCGACGACCAACACAGAACCCCGAAGCGTCCGAAAATCGTGATTTTTCCCAGGCGAATCCGTTACGTTTCGACGAACCTGCTTCACCAGTTCGATGGCGAGCACATTGTCTTCAGCACCGGGGGCGAGATCGATGATGGGTTCCAAGATCGTACCGTTGCCTTCGTAACGCAGAACAAACGCAGTCTCGAAGCATGACGGCGTCGGGGGAGTGGGTCGAGCGGTTTGTCGTGCAGAAACGCGCGTGCTTTCAGGGCAGGGCCGAAGCCCCGATGTCCCGACGATAAAACCCACCGGCGAACGAAATATCCGCCACCGCTTCGTAAGCGCGTCCGCGAGCTTCATGGAGGGACAAACCCGTGGCGGTGACGGCGAGCACGCGTCCGCCCGCGGTCACGATGCCCGCTTCCGTATCGCGTGTGCCCGCGTGATACACGGCGACATGAGGACGCGCGGATGCGTGATCGATGCCGCGAATCAGATCGCCCGAACGTGGAGTCACCGGATATCCGGCGGCGGCCATGACGACGACCACGGCGCAACGATCCTTGGCCACGCGGACGACGTCGGCGTTGAGTTTGCCTTGACCAACCGAAGCGCAAAGCTCGGCGACATCGCCATCCAGCAGAGACAACAGCGCTTCACATTCCGGATCGCCAAACCGCACGTTGTGTTCGAGCAACATCGGATCACCGCTCGGCGTGATCATGACTCCGGCGAACAGCACACCTCGCAACGGATGACCTTCGCTGCGCATGCCGTCGATCGTCGGCTGCAAAATCTCCCGTTCGATACGTGCGAGCAGCGTTGCCGACATATTCGGCGACGGAGCAAAGACACCCATGCCTCCCGTATTGGGTCCTTTGTCGTCATCGAAGGCGCGCTTGTGATCACGTGCCACGGGCAACGTGAGGAACGAAGTTCCATCCGTCACGGCAAGCACGCTCGCTTCTTCCCCGGCGATGACATCTTCGAGCACGACGGTTTGTCCTGCCGGACCAAAGCGATTTTCGACCAGCATTTCGCGAGCTGCGTCGAGGGCTTCGTCGATCGTTTGAGCAACAACGACTCCTTTGCCGGCGCAAAGGCCGTCGGCTTTGACGACGATGGGCGCACCGCGACGTCGGATTTCCGCCTCCGCTTCGGCGAAGGATTCGACGATGACGAACGGTGCCGTGGGGATCGCATGACGTTGCGCGAATTCCTTCATGAAGGCTTTCGAGCCTTCGAGCCGCGCGGCCTGTTGCGAAGGCCCGAAGACGCGAATGCCCGCTTCGTCCAGCGCATCGGCCACACCCGCGCACAGGAGTGCTTCCGGACCAACCACGACGAGGTCCACGTTTTCGTGACGAGCAAGTTCGACGATCGCTTCAGGTTTGTCCGATGCCGCGTAGGCGCGACGAACGGGAGCCGTGTGATCATCGGCGGGACAAACCGTCCCGGCATTGCCCGGGGCGACGATGACTTCGGACGTTGAGGGACTGCGAGCGAGGGCGCAGGCCAACGCATGTTCGCGAGCCCCGGAGCCCAGCACGAGGACGCGACGACCGGAGGAACGGGCAGAGTTCATGACGCCGCGGCGCTACCACGCTCGTGTCGTTCGAGCGATCGAAAACCAGAGCATCGCGTGAATCTTTCCCGACAATCCCGCCCGCTCCGGAATTTTTTGATCGCGCCTCTCGACAGATCCGAGCGAATGAGTTATGAAGGGCCCGTCGCACCGCGGTCGAACGGTGAAGACGATGAACCGAAAGGTTTTTCGTTCCGAACGTCCGAATGATCGAGTGCATCGACAAGTGATGTGGGTCTGCCGACAGCGCACTGTGAACCCCGCCAGGACCGGAAGGGAGCAACGGTAGCGGAAAGCGGGTGTGGCAGGCCCTTTTCTTTTTGTGCGGCTGACGCGGTCGTCGCTTGCCCTTGGGACTTACGCCCGTACGCTACGGACTCATCGTGGATCCTCTCTCCTCGGATGATGGCGGCGACGGACGCATCTTCTATTGGATCGTCTTCATCGTGTCCGCGGCGTTGGCTGCGGCAGCCCTCCGATATTCCATCCACGAACCGCTGATCGCCGTCTTCGTGCTCGCGGGAGCAGCCTTCGTAGGTTTGTCCCGTTGGTACTCGCGTCGCCGGCTGCATCGCGTGTTGCGATCGGGAAACGTCATCGCCGTCCTTCAGAGTTGGTCTCGTACGCTCGAACGGATTCCATATCCCGCGACGATGGCGCCGCTCATGACCGCCACGGCATTCGCCGCGCATGGTTGGGTGGAGAGTGCACGAGCTGCGCTTGCGGCAGCCGAACGTGGACCGGCGTGGGAAGCGGCGCTCGAACATCGGCTCTTTCTCGACACGATTTTGCTCACGCTCGAAGGTGATCGCGACGCCGCGTTGGAGCAGTCCCGACGTCTTGCGCGTATGCCTTTGCCCGTACGGGATCGCGCGATGCGTGATCGCATTCTGAGCATTCGTGTCGCGGTTGGAGCGTTTGCGCGTGCGTTTGCCCATCAGAGCGAACCTGGTGACGGTGAAGTGCTCGAAAGGGCGAGTGAGCGAAGTCCGCTCGTCTTTTGGGCGATGCGTTATGCCGCGGCGATCGTCGCCATCGATCATGGTGAACATGCGCGTGTGCCCGGCTTGATCGCGGGCGCGCCGCACTGGCCCGAAGAGTCGATTTTTCGCGCGTTTCACCGAGAAATTGCCGATCAAGCGCAAGGTCCGGCAACGCCTTCCGTGCAAGCTTGAGTCGCGCTTCGTCAACGATTCGGTCCCATTCGAGCACTCGTGTTAAGAACGTTCGAACATGAGCGGACTCGAAGTTTTCACACATGCCGACAGTTGGGCGAGCCTCGCGACGTTGACAGGACTCGAGATCGTTCTCGGCATCGACAACATCGTTTTTCTCACGCTCACCACCAACAAGCTTCCGGAGAAACAACAACCGGCCGCGCGTACGTTGGGTTTGTCGCTGGCCCTGTTCATGCGCCTCGGGCTGCTTTTCGGCCTGACCTGGGTCATGGGTTTGACCGCGGATCTCTTCTCGCTTCTCGGTCATGCCTTCAGCTGGCGCGACCTGATCCTCTTGGGTGGAGGACTCTTTCTCATCGCCAAGAGCACGCACGAGATGTTCGAACGTCTCGAAGTGGAAACATCGGAAGACGGCACACCCAAACGTCGCATCTCATTTGCTTTCGCCGTCGTACAAATCGTTCTGCTCGACATCGTCTTTTCTCTCGACTCGGTCATCACCGCCGTCGGCATGGCGCAGCACCTCATCATCATGTCGACGGCCGTCGTCATCGCCGTTTTCATCATGCTCTTGTTTGCCGGAGCGATCGGACGGTTTGTCAATAAGCACCCGAGCATGCGCATCTTGGCGTTGAGCTTCCTTCTGCTCATCGGTGTGCTTCTCGTCGCCGAGGGCATGAGGCAGCACATTCACAAAGCGTACGTGTACTTCGCGATGGCCTTCTCGCTCAGCGTCGAGCTCATCAACATGAAGCTGCGCACGCGCCAACAAGCGCCCGTCGAACTCCACAACCGCTACGAGGAGCATGAGAAGTGATGAACGTTTATCGTTTGACCAGTGCCCTGTTCGTCGTTTGGGCGTGTCTTGGGGGATGCAACGAAAGCTCGGCGGATGGGGCGCAACCGGTCGCCGGCAGCAGCGCTCCCAAGACCGATGTACCGGCTCCGACCGCGATACCGACGGCACCTCCGCCGGCACAGGGGCCCGTTCAACAACGCGTGCGCGTGCCCGTCGAACTGCTCGCGCTCACCGTGACGTCGAACGTCGAGAAGAAAGAGCCCGTGGACAAACTCAAGGCGGCGACTGCGGGAGCACGCGTCTACGCGCACCTCAAGATGCGTAATCGCTCCGATGAAAAGCGCACCGTGCACGTCGACTTCTTGGTGAACGGCAAGCTGCGTACGCCGCTCAAACTCGACATCGATCCTTCATGGTCGTTCCGCACGTGGGGCTACAACACGTTGCAAGCGGGCGACACCGGCGAGCTCGAAGTGCAGGTCTACGACGACGCCGGCACGATGCTCGAACGCGTACGTTTGCCCATCCAATCCAAGTAATCCTTTGAATACAAAAGGTTTGTCGCGCGTGCATCACACGTTGTGTACGAGACAAACGAAACGAGCTCACCCCAAGCTCGTCTTCGTAGACGCATGGGGTGAGCTTTTGGTGCCAGGAACGGGATTTGAACCCGCGACCTCGCCGTCCGAAGCGGAGTAACCCTGGCCATCACTGCCGTTACCGGAGAATACCGGCCAAGGTGAATTACGCGCTCTATCCACTGAGCTATCCTGGCGTGACGTTCGGACCCTTTTGCAGGGGTCGTGCCAAGGTGGTCATTTGGGGCGGAAGCGGCGGAAATTCACCAAATCGGCCGAGTTTCGCATGAGGACGACGCAGATAATTTATTCGCTGAGATAATCGGATATCCCAACGGATATACGGGCCAGGGGCGATTTCTACGACGTCGATTGACCTCGGGGGGACGCTGAGTACGATGAATACGACATGAGCGAAAACCAGCCGCAGTGGATGCGTTTGTTGTGCAAAGAGACCGTGGATACCGACACGGTGCGGAAGTTTGCGTCGCAGTATTGGTTTTTGTGGAATCGCATTGAACGCGATGACAACCAGCCGCTCGTGTACGAATGGTCGACGGCGCAGCAGGATTGTCGCATTCGGTATACCGACGATCATCGTTTGGGGCAGCGTTGGTTCGAATTGCAGGGCCCGGGGGTGCAGCAGGCCGCCATTCTGGTCAAGAGCGCATTTCCGATTTATCAACGTGAAGAAGTGATTGCGTTGGCGTCGGAAGCCAAGGACGAAAATCACGCGATTTGGGCGGCGTTTCGATTGGCCGTATGGGTGTATGGCCTGCCCTTCGATCCCGATATGTTCGGTGCATTCGGGGACTTGGCGAATCACCGCTCGACGCGGGCTCGAGACGCGGCCATTTATGCGATGGGACAAACGGGTTGGCCGCAATTTGCGGGCATTCTCGAACCCATGGCGGAAGACGATCCCGACGAAGGTGTGCGCATGCGGGCGAAAATGGCGCTCGGGGCGCTCCCGAAATAGCGCGATTCAGGCGCCTTGCCACGCTTGCCAGAAAAACCACGCCGTCATCGTCAATCCCAGCGCGACGATGACTCGGCGCAATTTGACAGGATCGATTTTCGTCGCCAAACGAGCCGACAAATACCCGCCCGTGATGGCGCCGGCCATGCAAAAAACGCCGGGAATGATCCATAAAAGCCCGGCTTGCAGGAAAAACAACGATGCCACGATATTGACCGTCACGGCCAAACTATTTTTCAGGGCATTATGCTCGTGCAGCGTTCCTTCGACGAACAATCCGAACAACGCCAGCATGATGATGCCCATCCCGGCCCCGAAATACCCGCCGTAGATGCTCAAGAGGAATTGCAAAAAAATACCCGCAGGCAGCGGCAAGCGAGTCTTCGTTCCCAACACTTTCTCTCGAATTTGTGATTGAAATGCAAGCAGCGATGTCGCGAGGAGAATCAAGACGGGAACGACGAAATGAAAGAGCCGCGCGGGCGTATGCGTCAATAACCAGGCGCCGACAAGACCTCCCAGAATCGTCGGCGGAGCCAGATAAGGAAGGTTTTTCTTGGCCGCCGCTTGTTGGTCGCGGTATCCAAAGGCGCTCGCCAGCGAGCCCGGCCATAAAGCAACCGCCGTCGTCGCATTCGCCGATAATGCGGGAACGCCGAAAGCCACGAACAATGGAAACGTCATGAGCGAACCGCCGCCCGCAACGGCGTTGATGGACGACGCGACGAATCCTGCAATAAAAAGTCCCAGCAAAGCCGCCGGCTGCTGGTCCACGAACGACAATTCGGGCGAGAGCCAAATTCGTGGCATCGAGTTACCCTACATATCCGAGGTGACGAACGTATGCACGCGAAATATGTGCTTTTTTCTCGGTCATATTTTCGTGCCGGCTACGTCTTTCCAATCGATGTCGAAACGCGCCAAATATTTACGCAACCGATCCGCGTCGTTCACGGTCGTTCGATCTTTGCGCGATTCCGCAAAAAGCACGCGTCCCGCGTCACTCAAACTGCGTGCGTCTCGACAGACGCTGAGCACGTCCTCCAACTGCACGCGATCGAATCGGTCGAGTTTGTCCGAACGAGGGCCCAGCACGTCCCGTACATGCTCCGACGTTTGCCGATTTGGGTCGCGTTGGCTCGGGCGTGCATGTGCCCACGACGCTTCGAGGCGTTCGATTTCTTCGGCGACGTTTTCCTTCGTAATGCGTCCGCCTGACGCCAGCGTGGCCATGCGCGTGACGCAGGCATTCAAATCGCGGAAATTGCCCGTCCATAATGCTCGTCCGGATACCGCAAATTCCAGAAAAGCTTCCCGAGCCGCTTTGTTCATGGTGATGTTCACGCCGAGCACGCGGGCGGCCAATTCGAGCTCGTAATCGAGGTTCGGTTCGATGTCTTCGGTTCGTTCCCGTAATGCGGGCAAACGAAACGTCCACAAATTGATGCGCGCATAAAGATCATCGCGAAATTCACCTTTTGCCGCCCTTACGCCCAAGTCCCGATTCGTCCCGGCAATCAATAAAAAGTCGCTTTTGACTTCTTGATCCGCGCCTACCGGGTAAAACGCTTTTTGCTCGATCGCTCGAAGGAGCATGGCTTGTTCGTCGAGCCCGAGCTCCCCGATTTCATCCAAAAAAAGAAGTCCGCCGTCGGCTTTGCGCAACAGACCGGGCCGATCGTTCACCGCGCCTGTAAATGCCCCGCGCTTGTGCCCGAACAAAGTGGCCATCGCCGAATCACCTCGCAGCGTCGCGCAATTGACCGGCACGAATTCACCTTGAATCTGCCGACGTGATTTTTTCAATTCGTGAATACGCGCCGCAAGCTGACTTTTGCCCGCGCCCGTCGGACCCATGAGTAAAATAGGCGCCCGAGATGCCTTGGCCACTTCTTCGATGCGTTCGATGAGCCGATTGAATGCCGCGTTTTTCGTCTCGATGCCCGCTTTGAGAAAACTCTGCCCCTCTTTACGTTCGCGCGTGAAGCGCGACATGATGCGATCGTACCGGGACAAATCCAAATCGACGATCGCGTAACTCCCGGGGCTGTCGGGTCCTTCTTTGCGTTCTTTTCGCGGCGGAGCCGATTGCACCACGCGTCCCGGTAAATACCGAGATTCCGTCAATAAAAATAAACAAATCTGCGCGACGTGCGTGCCCGTCGTCAAATGCACGAGGTAGTCTTCCTGGTCCGGCTTGAAGTGGTAATTTCGCGCCAAATCATGCAATGTCGCATAAACCTCTTCAAAATCCCAAGGATCCTTCCAACCCAGCTCGACCTGCTCCACCGTCGTTTCCGGCGATACGTGACGCACGTCCGTCGTGACCTGCTCGGCTAAATCGCGCGAATTCTTATCGTGCAAAAGCACCAAGCGATGAATGAGCAAGTCTTCATGTTGACAAAGCGCAATCGTGGGGCGCCACTTGTCCCAACGTGTCGTGCCCTTGCCGGAATCGAGCGATGTGCCCAGGATGCTGAAAACAACGAGCGGACGTGCAGCCATGAGGGCAAAATAGCACAAACTTGGCAAGTTGTATCGCTTTTTATCCAGCCGTCTATAAACTTGATGTCTCACCCCCCTTTCATCGCAGGCACGCATCGTGCATTCTATTCCCGCGACAACTCGCAGAGGATACGACCATGAACGACTCGACCCATCTGACATTCGAAACCGGTGGCGTGCCTGTTAAGGCGTGGACCAAAGGCGTGCCATTCGAAGCGGAAGCGGAGGCTCAATTGCGCCGCGTGGCTGCGTTGCCTTTCGTTTACAAATGGGTCGCCGTGATGCCCGACGTGCACGCCGGAAAAGGCGCGACCGTGGGAAGCGTGATTGCGACCAATGGTGCGATTATTCCGGCCGCAGTGGGTGTGGATATCGGTTGCGGAATGATCGCCGTGGAAACGACGATGACTGCGTCGCAATTGCCGGATGATTTGAAAGAAATTCGTTCGGCCGTGGAAGCAGCTGTTCCACACGGACGCACCAATAACGGAGGCCCGGGAGATCGAGGTGCTTGGGGAAATTTGCCGCCGCGCGTGGCTGAAGCGTGGAAAGAGCTTGAGCCTGGATACAAGCGCATTGTCGAGCGCGATCAAACGCTCGGCCGCGGTGTGACGCCGGAGCACTTGGGTACGCTCGGTACGGGAAACCATTTCATTGAAATGTGCCTGGACGAACGAGACCACGTTTGGTTCATGTTGCATTCGGGTTCGCGCGGCGTGGGTAATCGCATCGGAAGCTTGTTCATCGAACGAGCGAAACGCGAAATGGAGCGCTGGATGATTCAATTGCCCGATATGGACCTTGCGTATTTGCCGGAGGGTTCGGACCATTTCGGCGCGTATTACGACGCGTTGAAGTGGGCGCAGGAGTTTGCTCGGACGAACCGAGCGCTCATGATGGACGCGACGCTCGAGGCCGTGCGCAAAACGGGAATTTTACCGGAGTTCCAACTGGGAAGCGAAGCGGTGAATTGCCACCATAACTACGTGGCGAAAGAGCATCATTACGGGAAAAACGTTTGGGTGACGCGTAAAGGCGCCGTCCGTGCGGGTGAAGGAGACCTTGGAATCATTCCCGGAAGCATGGGAGCGAAGAGCTTCATCGTGCGCGGGAAGGGAAATCCGCAATCGTTTTGCTCGTGTAGCCACGGTGCGGGACGCAAAATGTCGCGTACTGCGGCGAAAAAGGCGTTTTCGCTCGAGGATCACGCGCGCATGACCGCGGGTATCGAATGCCGTAAAGATGCCGAAGTGATCGATGAAACGCCCGGCGCCTACAAGTCCATCGACGATGTAATGCAGGCGCAAGCGGATCTCGTCGATATCGTGCATACGTTGCGCCAAGTGGTTTGTGTGAAAGGGTAAAACCATGCTCACGCTCGATGGATCCGCCGGTGAAGGCGGCGGGCAAATCCTCCGTACGTCGCTCGGTTTGTCGATGGTCACCGGACAGCCTTTTCGCGTGCATTCGATTCGCGCGCGAAGGGCTCGTCCGGGCCTCATGCGGCAACATCTGTGCGCCGTGCGTGCTGCGGCGGAAGTCTCCGGCGCGACTTTGACCGGCGATGAAATCGGTTCGCGAGAACTGACGTTTCAACCGGGTAAAACGCGTTCCGGGACATACCATTTCGCGATCGGTAGCGCCGGAAGCGCGACGCTCGTGCTGCAAACCGTGCTTCCGGCATTGCTCCTCGTCGAGGGAACCTCCAACCTCGTGATCGAAGGTGGAACCCACAACGGGATGGCTCCTTCGTGGGATTCGATCGAGCGTGCGTTTTTCCCGCTGGTCCGCCGTATCGGGGCCGATGTTTCCGGGGTTCTGCATTCGCATGGGTTTTACCCGGCCGGAGGTGGAAAAGTGGAAGTGAACATTCGCGGCGGTTTGCCCTTGGGCGAGCTCGTGCTTCGTGAACGAGGCAAGGTCGTGAATACGCAATTGCGGGCGCTCGTTTCGCAAATTCCGGGTATGGTGGGCGTACGTGAAGTCGATGCGTTTTGTACGGCTTTGCCGTGGTTCAATCGGGAAAACGCTCGTCCCGATGTGGTCAAACACAGCCCGGGCCCGGGAAATGCTCTGATCGCCGATTTGATTTGTGAAAACGTAACCGAAGTATTCACGAAATACGGCGAACGAGGCACTCGGGCCGAAGCCGTCGCCGAAGCATTGGCCAAAGAAGTGGAACGACATGCGAATGCCGACGTTCCGATCGGCGAACATCTCGCCGATCAGATTCTTTTGCCGATGGCTTTGGGAAAAGGCGGAGCGTATCGAACGGTCGCGTTATCGGACCATACTCGGACGCAGGCGGAAGTGATTCGAATGTTTTTGGGGACGACCATCCGGTTTCACGAAACGAAACCGGATGACGTGCTCGTCGAGGTTTTACCCAAATAGGGTCACAATCCGCGCCAACCAAAGGTGACGGGTCCGGAAGGCAATCGCGGCGGTTCGAGCGACAAGATGTAATCGACGCGGCGATTGCGAGCTTCCGCGACTTCGTCACCCGATTTCACAATGGGCGTGTGTTCGCCGAATCCTTCAAAAGAAACCGGCATCTTCAGGCCCTTGCCACGGAACCAAGCGGCAATCGAACGCGCGCGTTTACGCGAAAGCGTGAGGTTATGCTCGGGACTGCCCACGGTATCGGTGTGGCCGGCGATGTACAACGCAATGGAGGGCAAGTCCTTGTGGCGATTGGCGATTTCCTTGATCTTATCGAGGCTCGCCTGAAGTTTCGGCACCTCCGAATCGCGAATCGCGTCCGAATCCGTCTCGAAATTGACTTCTTCGTGGTCGATGGAAACGTTCCAAGGCGTGATTTGAATGCCTGTATATCGCCCGGCCGTATCGTGTCCCCAAACTTCGACCTTCAAAATCGGTTCGACGAGCGCCGGAACCCAGTTGATGGTCAACGTTGATCCCGCCGCCGCGCCATTGAATCCTTTTGCCGTATCCGCAATGGTGCGTCCGGACTCACCAATGACCTTGAGCTCCACTTTACACGCGGGCTGATTCAGTTTGACCTCCAAACGATGATCGTCGAGGTTCACCTGCGCGCGGTCGATGGTCATTTCGAGCTTTTTGGTCGGCGCTTTGGAACCCGGCGCCGGCTCGCACGAAATCATGGGTTTCGCCGGCACTTCTCGAGGCTCGGACGGCGCGTCCGGCTTATCGGATTTCGGCGGCGTATCCGACTTCGTATCCGACGTTTTGTCCGAAGCGTTTTGCTTGTCATCACCAGATGACGTTCCCGCGCCGGTCGTCGACGTGTCCGAAGACGAATCCGATGTGGAATCCGATGTGGAATCCGGGTCTTTCGCCGGCGGAGCGCCTGCACATCCAAGGCCCAAAACGAAGAGTGAACAGAGCACGAAAGACGCTGCTTTGACCATGATGAGGATCTTTACTGCAAGAGCCGGCTCGATTCCAGGCTAAAACTTCGCCGGCTCGTCGTTCGATTCAGTTGCGCAACAAACGCGTGTAGACGACGGGTGGTTTGCGGACGACGTGACGTTCGAGCACTTCGCCGACTTGCAAAAGCAGATGCTCTTCCCACGGACGGCCCATGAATTGAATCCCGATGGGCCGCGATTGCGCGTCATAACCGCCCGGAACCGTCAATGCGGGGTTTCCGCTGAGATTTGCGGGAAATGCAAAACGCATGAGTCCACTCGTCACGTCGAGATTGCTTTCGCCGCGCGGAAAAACATCTTTTGCAATGGGCGGTGCGGGTAATGCCGTCGTTGGACTGACGACGATATCGACCTCTTCGAAGATTTTCGCCAAATGCCGCTGAAATCGCGTGCGCATGTGCTGTGCCTGCACGTAATCGCGAGCGGTGAGCGCTCGGGCGAGGGCCAAATTGATTCGCACGCCCAAACCATAATCGCGTCGATGCGCGGCGTCGAATTGCTCCATGCACGTCGCCATTTCGGAGAGAATCGTCACCGCTTGAGCAATGCGCGCATAATCGAGCTCGGGAATCGTCACTTCGACGACGTGCGCGCCGCGGGCTCGGAAAACATCCAGAGCATCCCAAACCGAACGAGTTACCTCCGGTGATGCGTGTTCGACCCACGGCCGGTAAAACCCAATACGTACTTTTCGTAAATCGTCGTCGCCAAGTCCCGTCAAATGGACCGGAGGTTGATATTGCGAATCATGATCGCCTTTCTCCGGGCCGGCCATGAGCCCATAAGCAAGAGCGACATCTCGCACCGTAGCGCCCAAAGGTCCAACGTGCCCGACGCTCGCACACAACGGATATGCACCGAGCTCCGAAACGCGGCTCCATGTGGCTTTCAGCCCGACGACGCCGCATAACGCTGCGGGAATGCGGATGGACCCGCCACCGTCGGCGCCGATGGAAATCGGGCAAAAACCAGCGGCTACGCTCGCCGCCGAACCACTCGACGAGCCTCCCGGATAACATCCCGGAGCATACGGGTTTGTCGGAGTCCCATGATGCGCATTAAATCCCGAAGTGTCGATGCCGATCTCGTACATATTGACTTTGCCGAGAATCATGGCTCCGGCTTTGCGCATGCGCGCGACCGTCGCCGCGTCGGTCGCGGGTCGATTTTTCAAAAATCGAGTTCCGACGGTGGTCGTATATCCCGCCACGTCCAATTCATCTTTTACCGTGATCGGTATTCCATCGAGCGGCCCGAGCGGTTCATTACGCTGAAATCGCTCGCGACTCGCTTTGGCCTGGGCCAAAAGATCCTCCGCATTGCGCTCGATGAAAATATGCATGGCCCCGACGCCCGTATCGAGCCGATTGGCGGCGGCGAGAAATCGTTCCGCGACGACGACCGGATCAATTTGTCCCGAACGATACGCGGCATGAAAATCCGCGGCCGATTCGAATGAGAATCCCGTCGTGGGTTTGGCCTGGCGAACGACTTCGTTCATGTCGACCGGGGTTGCATTCGATCCGTCCGCGGAAGCGAGACGCGGCAAATCAGGACCGACGGAGGGAGGTTCGGAAAAAGGGATGCGTCGAAAATCCAATATCCCCAAGTCCTGCAAAAGCTTGTGCGACGCCACGAGGCCCGTCGCCGGATTTTCGAGCGCCAATGCGGCGGCTTCCAAAGCTCGACCGGCGAGGCGCGGCGCTTTGGCGGAGCGGAGATCGTAGGTCATATCGAATTCTCTCCAATATGGAAATCAGGCGGGTTCCAGTTCTTCGACCGCTTGCGGGCCATAGTTTTCCCGCAGCTTGATATCGCCATCATCCGGGCCGACGAAAATGAGTTTGTCTCCCGCGAGAGGCACGAACAGGGATGTCGGATTGAGCTCCCGCTGCGCTGCCCGATCGACCGCAACGAGCGTCATGCCGGTTTTCGTGCGTACGTACGTGGCGCCCAGTGGTTTGTCGATCAAGACCGGCAATTCATCTACGGACATTTCGATGATTCGAATGCCCGTCGACTTTTTGATCGATGTCGCGTGCTCGCCGTGATCGTCGGAGGGATTGAGCATCATCGAGCTGACTTTGGTCGCGCTGAGTACGGGCGGACAAATGACGCGATCGGCTCCGGCGCGGATCAGCTTCGGCTGTGTCGACGGTTCTTCGGCGCGGGAAATAATGGTCAAATCGGGATTCATCGCGCGTGCGGTCAAGGTGACGAAAACATTGTCGGCGTCCTTGGGCAAACACGTGGCGAGCGCCCTGGCATATCGAATACGGGCTTCTTCGAATGCGGATTCTTCCACGGCGTCGCCTGCAATCACCAAATAACCGCGATGCTCGGCCTCTTGCACCTTCATCGCATTTCGTTCAATCAAGACAAACGCCACTTTCTTTTCCTCGAGGGCTGCGCAGAGAGCTTTTCCCATGCGACCGTAGCCCACGACAATGTGGTGTTGTTTCAATTTCGCGATTTGTTGAGTAATTTTCCGCCGTTCCATGTGCTTTTGAATTTCGCCTCCGACGACGAAGGCTACAAGATTTCCTGCCGCATACACCGTCGTGAAAATGCCGCCGACCATGAGCGCAAGCGCGACGGGTTTCTCCGCCTCGCCCACGGGTTCCATACCGACGGTCGTCAGAATGATGGTCGTCAAATAAATGGCTTGAAACCATGAATGACCGCCCGTCGCTCGCAATCCGACGGTGCCGGCAATGACGAGCGCAAGAATGAGCAAAAGGCTCACGCGCAATTGTTTGGCGGCGCTCGACATGGCGCGGTCACGCCTCCCCGAACAATTGATCGCGGGCCGTCATGATGGCAAATCCCAGCAGATTCTTTCCAGGCCAAAACGTTGGATCCGAGCTCCGCGGGTCATCGCGATGCAATCCAATGCCCCAAATCGGGTCTTCCGGACTTGCTTCGACGAGCACTTTCGAGCCTGTCGACTCGAGCCATGTTCCAAGACGTTTATTTTGCGAAAACTTGGCGATGTTGCCCTGTAAAACCACTTCGACACTCCGCCGAGCCCACACGTCGACATCGAAGTTCTTCACGCGCCTGCCGATTTTTTTCACTTCGTCCGGCGACTTGGCGCCAAGAATGAGTTTCAACGCCGCGTCGTCTCCAAACGTCCGCGCTTTCTCGGCCATCATGTAATGTTCAGCCGTTGCGTAATGTATTTTTTCAAGCGTGAACCCAGCGTCGAACCATTGACTACAGCAGCTCGGTCCAATGGAACCGTCGGACGGCGGCCGGTGGCCCCAAAAAAACACGAAGTCGAGCGTTTCTCCTGCGGCGATCCTGGCCAACAAAGTTTCTCGATTGTGTTTTAAGGGCATTGGAATGAGCTAGCGCCGATGCCGGCGGGCGTCAAGCAATGCGCGAATTCGTCAATCCTGATGGAGTATTGCGTTCCGCCAAATGGCTGCGAATGGGGAAATCCACCACCGTCACGCCAAAACGAAGAATTGAATTCTCACCTCGGGAAGGAATTCCAAGACAAACACCATGTGCCAAATCAGCGCCTCCACCGACAAACTCTCGACAACGGCCTCCATCCCAGGCATGACGGGCTCGTGCTCCGCCTGGTTGTCTCCCCTCGCAGCGAAGAGCGTCTTTCGGCCGCGGAGACATTTTTATGCGCCGCTCCGGCTCATGCCGAAGTGTTTCTCGTCGGCGCATCGCGTGGAGCCGCGCTCGATCTTGCCGCGCGAATCGGTGCAAAACGGGGCGTTACCTTTGGCATTCATCGACTCACGTTGAGCCGATTGGCCGCACGTCTCGCCGCCGTCGACCTTGCCAAGCGTGGCCTGGCCCCCGCTTCCCCGCTCGCGACGCTGGCCATCGTAACGCGCGCGATCACCGACGCTTTGGCTTGCCGGAAACTCGAATACTTCACGCCCGTAGCAAATACGCCGAGTTTTTCTCGTACACTCGGGGTGACTCTGGCTGAACTTCGCGCCGACGGCCTTCGGTCCCACGACATCCACGGCGAGGATCCTCGCAGTCGCGACATTCGCACCCTGCTCGCGCTGTACGAACAGCATCTCGAGCGCGCAGGCATCGCGGATCACGCCGAGATCCAATTGTCCGCGGCGCGCGTCGTCCCGGAAGCCGCCGATGTTCGCCGTTCGCTGCTGGTCCTCGTCGATGTGCCGATCTCGTCACGCGCGGACGAACGTCTCGTCACGGCCCTCGTGCGTCAAGCCAAACAGTCGTTTGCCTCGGTACCCATGGGCGATACACGCACGGAACGATTCGTGGCTTCTCTGCCGCATGAACTCGTGCCCTTGTTCCCGGACGAACGGGCGTCGGCATTGTCCCGACTGTGTCGTTCCATTTTCGCCGAGGACGTGCAGCCGGCCGAGACGACGGATGACGTGGCGTTTTTCTCGGCACCGGGTGAGCGACGCGAGTGTGTCGAAATCGCCAGGCGCATCCTGGTTGAAGCGCGCCGCGGCGTGCGTTTCGACGATATGGCGGTTTTTCTTCGCGCCCCCGAAGCGTACGCAGGTCTGCTCGAAAGCGCGTTTGCCCGCGCAAAAATCCCGGCGCACTTCGCCTTCGGTTCGTCTCGTCCGGAGCCTTCCGGACGAGCGTTTCTCTCGTTGCTTGCGTGCAGATCCGAGGACTTTTCGTCGAAACGTTTTGCCGAGTTCCTCTCCCTCGCGCCTTCGTCCCGTGATGAACCTTTGCGTACCAACGAATCCGCCACATCCGTCGATCGCACGGAGAAGTGGGGCGCGCTTTTGGAAGGCCAAACCTCGATCGCCGCAAATGATTCGGCTCCTACGGCATTCAAGGTCACGACGGCGTCGTTGTCGTTGTCGCTTCTGTGGGAACGACTTCTAACGGAAGCCTCGATCGTGGGGCGCAAAGAACGTTGGTCGCGTCGACTCGAAGGGTTGCGCCGATCGTTCGAACGCGAACTGATTCAGTTACGACAAACAGATCCGACCTCCGCGCGCATCGAGACCGTCGAGCGGGAAATCTCGGCCCTCGCCGAGCTGTCGAACTTTGCCCTGCCGCTGATCGACGCTCTCGCCGCGCTGCCTCAACGGGCCACGTGGAAGGTTTGGCTGGAGGAACTTGGCCGGCTGGCGACGATGGCGCTGGAGGATCCGACGCACGTCATCACGGCGTTTACCGAGCTCGATCCGCTGGCCGACGTGGAAGACATAGCGTTCGATGATGTCCGTCACGTTCTTGAGAGTCGTTTGGGAGTCAAAACTGTCGACCCTTCGCGGCGTCGGTATGGCGAAGTGTTTGTCGGGACGCCTGATCTCGCCCGCGCCCGCTCATTTGCCGTGGTTTTCGTCCCGGGACTCGCCGAGCGTCTCTTTCCGGAGGCGCCTCGTGAGGATCCGATTTTGCTCGACGCCGATCGCCGAGCGATCAGCAAATCCTTATGGACTCAAACGGATCGCGGACAACACGAGCGCCTCTTGTTGCGGCTCGCCGTGGGGGCGGCGCGCGAGCGTGTGCACTTGTCGTATCCGCGCGTGGAGGTGACCGCGGGGCGTCCACGAATGCCTTCGTTTTACGGGCTCGACGTGCGCCGAGCGACGACGGGCGTGCTGCCGGATCACGACACGCTCGAACGAGATGCGGCCGAAGCTTCAGGCGCTCGACTTGCATGGCCTGCGCCGACGTTGCCCGAAGATGCGATCGACGATGCCGAACATGACTTGGCGATGCTGGGCCTGTTGCTTCATGCGCCAAGCGATGCCGCAGCTGCCGGACGCGCTCAGTACCTGCTCGACTTGAATCCACACCTTGCGCGGTCGTTGCGTACGCGTGCCGCTCGTTGGGATCGCAACTATTCGCATCACGACGGCATCGTGCGGAAAACGGCCGTAACAGCGGCGGTGTTTGCGGCGAATCGACTTCGTGTGCGGTCGTTTGCCGTCACCGCGATCGAAAAATTCGCGGCGTGTCCGTATCGTTTTCTTCTCGCCGCGATTCACAAGATCCCCGCGCGAGAGCGCCGTCCGTCGCTTGATCGGCTCGATCCGATCACCCGTGGCGTCTTGTTTCATCGAGTGCAGGCCACGACGCTGGCCAGGCTCGAGCGTGAAGGTGTTTTACCGCTGAGTTTGGCCAACCAAACGCAAGCGCTCGAGCTTCTCGATGCGTGTCTGGACAAGGCGGCCCGCGATTACGAAGAGCGCATGTTGCCTACGGTTTCCAGCGTTTTCTGGGATGAAATTCGTCGGATTCGCGTCGAACTTCACGCCTGGATCGGTCAGGTGATCGAAGAAGGAAATTCCTTGGAGCCCATACGATATGACCTGTCGTTTGGACTTCCTTCGCACGAGCACGAGGATCCGCGGAGCGTTTTGGATGCGGCGGTGCTCGAGGGCGGGTATTTGCTGCATGGGGCGATCGACATCGTCGAGCGGCATTTGGCGACGCGTTTGTGTCGCGTGACAGACATCAAAACCGGGACGAGTTTTGCGAAACCCGCAATGGTGATCGGGGGCGGGGAGGTGCTCCAGCCTGTGCTTTACGCGCTTGCGCTCGAAGCCGTTTGGCAGGAGCGCGTGGTCGATGCGCGTTTGTCTTTCTGTACCCAGCGAGGTGGGAATTCGGAACACGTCATCGCCATGGATGCGCGGGCTCGTGCGAGCGCTCGGCGCGTGCTCGATTTGGTGGACGACGCGGTCGAAAAAGGGTTTTTCCCGGCGGCACCTCGGGAGCATGCGTGCGAAAATTGCGGCTATCGGATCGTTTGCGGCCCCCACGAAGAACGACGGGCGATGCGCAAAGACGAAAATACGCTCGACGATGGAATCATGTTTTCCCGTTTGCGGGCATTACGGAGTGAACCGTGAGTGATGTCGCAATTGATTTCGATTCAAATGCGCCGCTCGCGGATGCGGAGGCAAGACGGCTCATTCGCACGGCGCTGGATGAAACCATGGTCGTCGAAGCGGCGGCGGGGACGGGAAAAACCACCGAGCTCGTGTATCGAATGGTCTCGGTTTTGGCCGAAGGACGAGCCGAAGTCGAAGAAATCGTCGCCGTGACCTTCACCGAAAAAGCGGCCGGTGAATTGGCATTGCGATTGCGAAGTGGTATCGAGCGGGCGCGACGTTTGTCGGAAAATGACATCGAGCGAAATCACTTGGAACGAGCGCTCGCGCATTTGGAAGAAGCTCGTATCAGCACGATTCATGGGTTTTGCGCCGACCTTTTACGTGAAAGGCCCGTGGAAGCAGGCGTGGACCCCGCATTTCGAGTGATGACCGAAGCGGAAGCCGAGCGTCGTTATGGGGAAGCATTTGCTCGCTATTTGGAGGAAATTCTGCGGTCGCCCACCGAAGGCGTGCGTCGATTGCTTCGCCGACGGGATCACGGTCCCGGAGCAATCGAGCGTTTGCGTCGTGCCGGTAGCGAGCTCATTGCGTGGCGGCATTTCTCGACGCGTTGGCGACGGCCGGAATTTCATCGACGTCAAGCGGTGATCGATATCGTCGAGCATCTCGAAAAATTCGCTGAAATCAGCGGTCGGGCGTTTGTCGCCAATGATCCATTGTATCGGGATACGGCACCGGCGCGGTCTTTCGTGAGTCGATTGCGAAAAACCGGTGGAATTGCCGCCCACGATTTGGATGAAATCGAAGCGGATTTGTGCGGCTTGGCCAAACAGCGCGATTTCATGCGTCCACGGCGTGGTTCGGGGACTCGTTATGGTAAAGGCGTGACGCGCAAAGAAATGTTGCAGGCTCAGGCGGTAATGGCCAAAGCGCTGGAAGCATTTCAAGTCGCCGCGGATGCGGACCTCGCGGCGTTGCTGCAGATCGAACTCGAAGCATTGCTCGCAGCGTACCAAAAACGAAAAGGCGAAACCGGAGGGCTCGATTTCGATGATTTGCTCATTCGCGCGCGGGACCTCGTGCGTGACGTGCCCGAGGTGCGTCGCGCGTTTCAATCGCGTTTTCGTTATATTTTCGTCGACGAATTTCAAGATACCGACCCGCTGCAAGCCGAAATTCTTTTGCTCCTCGCGGCCGATGATCCTTCCGTTCACGGTTATCGCGAAGTAAAACCCATTCCCGGGAAATTGTTCCTCGTCGGCGATCCCAAACAAGCCATTTATCGATTTCGTCGCGCGGACTTGTCGATTTACGAAGAAGTCAAGCAGCTGCTTCTTCGACGCGGCGCCCGTTTTGTGGAATTGGCGACGAGCTTTCGTGCCGTACCGGCCATTCAAAAATTGGTCAATCACGCGTTCGCTCCCGTCATGTCCGGCGATCCCAACGCGCTCGAAGCTCGATATTCGCCCCTTTTGCCGGCACGAAGAGACAATGTTCAACAACCCGCAATCGTGGCCTTGCCCGTTCCCGAACCACACGGCAAACAGCGTTTGACCGTCGCCGCGGTCGAAGCCAGCACGCCGCACGCCGTCGGCGCGTTCATCGATTGGTTGATTCACGAAAGCGGCTGGAAAGTCACCGAACGCGATCGTCGAGATGAACTGGTTCCCATTGCACCGCGGCACGTGTGTTTGTTGTTTCGCCGATTCGAGAGTCACGGCGAGGACGTGACCCGAACCTACGTCGAGGCATTGGATGCGCGGGGAATTCCCCACGTGCTCGTGGGTGGAAAATCTTTTTTTGCGCGGGAAGAAGTGGAAACGATGGTTGCCGCATTGCGGGCCATCGAGCGGCCGGATGACGAGCTGGCGGTATTTGCGACGCTGCGCGGAGCATTGTTTGCCATCGGTGACGAATCGTTGCTCGAATATCGATACGTTCACGGGAAATTGAATCCCAAGCAAATTCCGACAAATCTACAATCGCCGCAATTCGCGCCCATCAAGGCGGCCCTGACGTTGCTGAATCGGTTGTCCGAAGAGCGCAATACGCAGCCCATCGAGAGCACCGTGACGGCGTTATGCGATGCAACGCGGGCGCATGTGGGGTTTGCCCTGCGTCCCTCGGGCGAACGCGCGCTCGCGAATGTCTTGCATTTGGCGGAGATGGGTCGGGCCTTCGAAGCGTCCGGAGGGACGTCGTTTCGAGCCTTCGTCGAACAATTGGAGGAAGATGCGGCGCGCGGCAGATCGCCCGAGGCGCCGATATTGGAAGAGGGTGGCGACGGCGTCCGCATCATGACGGCCCATCGCGCAAAAGGGCTCGAATTTCCCATTGTCGTATTGGCGGATGTGACCGCAAGGTTGGGTGCGCAAGCGACAAACCGATTCGTGGATTCGGCGCGCGGTCTCTGCGCATTACGTCTTGGGGGATTGGCGCCTTGGGATTTGGTTGAAAATGAAGAATTGGAGGCCAAGCGGGACGAAGCGGAGGGGGTTCGTCTCGTCTATGTAGCGGCGACTCGAGCGCGCGATTTGATCGTCGTTCCCGCGGTTGGGGACGAACCGCAATTTCCGCCTGCCTCTTGGGTCGGCCCCATTCATCGCGTCATTGCTCCGCGCAAGGGAGCCAAAGCTTCGGGTGAAGCAGCTCCGGGATGTCCGCCATTTGGCGAAGACACCGTGCTGACTCGTCCCGTGGGGATGGGTCCGTCGGAAAAAACGGTTCGTCCGGGCCGATATCGTTTGCCCGAAACGGCTTCGTCGCCGGAGCAATTCGAAGCGGTTTGGTGGGACGCACGATTGCTCGATATCGAACGAGAGCCGGCATTTGGTGTTCGTCGGGAAGATTTGTTACGGAAAGACGCACCTGTCGGGGCGGTCGAAGAGGATCTCGAACGGTATCGGACGTGGGCGCGGGAAAAACCTGCGGATCGAGAGAAAGCGGCGAAACCCAGGCACTTCTTGCAAACGGTGACCGAGCGGGCGGAGGTTTTGGAGGACGAACCGGCGGAGGTTCCCATCCTCGAAGTGCCCCGAGAAGCCGATCGTCCCGGCGGATCGAGATTCGGTGAAATGGTCCATGCAACGTTGTCGCAAGTCTCGTTGACGGCGGATCAAGCGACGCTCGAGGCTGTCGCGGCTTTGTCGGCAAAATTGTTTGGCGCGACGGACCACGAAGCCAAAGCCGTTGCGCGCGCCGTACGTGCGGCGCTCGAGCATCCGCTCCTGATTCGGGCGCGTGAAGCGGAAGCGAGAGGCGAGTGTCGTCGCGAAACGCCCGTGAGTCTGCTCCAGGAAGACGGCACGCTCGTGGAGGGCATCGTCGATATGGCATTTCGGGACGAACTCGGCTGGACCGTCGTCGATTTCAAGACGGATCGAGTCATTCAACGCTACAAGGCGACGTATTCGCGCCAGGTATTGTTGTACGCGCAGGCCATTGCCAAAGCGACGGGAGAACAGTGTACCGCCGTTTTGCTGAAGGTTTGAAATCAGCGGCCGGTGTATTTCGGCAAAATGCTTTGGAGGGCCTGTTTGAGGGTCGCGAAGGTGCGGAGTTTCGTCAAATCCAGGGAGGTCGTCGCCAGTGTCCGAGCGACATCGCCACGAATCCCAGACAAATGGCATTCTGCGCCCAGGAGTTTGACCGCAGCGACCAGGCGAAGGATGCCGTCGGCTGTTGCATCGTCGACAGAATCGATTCCCGTCACGTCCAAAATGACGAAGTTGATCGACGCACGCGCAATTTCTCCGAGAACCGTATCCATCATGGCATCGGTACGTCGAACATCGAGCGTTCCAATGAGCGGAACGGCCAACACGCCATCCCAAATTCGAAGAATGGGCGTGGATAAATGAGCCAATGAACGTTCGAGTTCCTTTTGAATCGTATGCGACGTGGAATCGAGCGCTCGTTTGTAGGGCAATGCGCGGTCATCCCATTCGTCCGTCGGGCGTACCTCCCAGCGGCACGTATCGGCTCCCATCGCCATACATTGCGTTTCCACGCAGAGCAGCGGTTTGCCCATGAACGCCGTGCCATAACCCGACGCATATCCGGCCAAGGTATAACAAACCGGCTCCGTACTTTGTCCCACCTGGTCGCGATGAATCTCGGCTTCATAAGAATGCGTCCAAGATCCGTACATATAAAAAGTCCCCGCGGCTCGATCATATTCGAGATGATCTGGTTTGGCGAGGACGATCCCTTCCCACGAATGCATCACCGGACCCGAAGCGACGCGATCAATATCCGTATCCCACTCGAACATGCTCATCAATGCGCGAAAATCATCGCCACCACATCGATAACCGAATTGCGCCAGTAGACTGTGGGTCATTTCGGTCCCCAGACGCTCGAACAACAAGGAACGCAGGACGCCGAATGCACTCTGACGGAGGAGAAGCATTCGATCCGCGCCCATGAGGATTCGACCTTCGTTGGGGCGAAAGTCGAGCATCGTGCGCAAGTCGATCGAATTGACGTTCATGGCAGCGGGGTCGGTGTAGCGCAAGTCGTCGATTTGTTGAAGGGAAAAGTGACGCTGCTGTGTAATTGATTTTTCGTCCACGACATGATTTCCCTATCGCTTGAATGAACAAATTCGCCTAGTCTTTGGCGCATGGTTCCTCTTCTCAAGCGCGCCCTGGATCAAGCAGCCGTCTGGCATCGCGACCAAAAGCGAAAATACCCCGGGGTCGACGTACCCTACATGAGCCACCTCGCGGGCGTCGCCATTCAATTGGCACGTCACGGGTTTGACGATGAAGTCGTAGCTGCGGGGGCATTACACGATTCCATTGAAGATTGCGGGGTCACCGCGCATGAAATCTCCGAGCTTTTTGGGGAACGAGTTGCCCGTTTGGTCACGGCCGTCAGCGAAACCGATAAATCGTTGCCGTGGGAAGAACGCAAGCAGCGGTATCTCGATCAGTTCTCGAAAAACCCCTGGGAAGCGCAAGCGATTACCATTGCCGATAAAATCGATAATTTTCAATCGATCATCGTTTGCAAGCAATGCCATGGAGACCCGTGGGCCATGTTCAAACGCGGGCGAGAATTGCAAATGTGGCGTTTTACTCAATTGCAGGAGCGCTTGAGCACGCTGCCGGCACATCCGTTGATCTCCGCGTACAACGAAACGCTCGAGGCTTTGACGATGTTTGCGTGATTTGGGCGGTGGGCGGCGAAACGTCGAAGCGTGCGGAGTGAACCCCGCATGTTCGACGTTGTTCAGTTGGCGCGAGCAGCGGTGGGAGCGGCGGTGCGGGCAGCCGGAGAGGCGGCCGGTTCTTTGGGTGCCCCTTCGGGTTTGGCGGGGCCGGGGTTTGGCGAGGTACCAGCCGCCGGGGGTTTTACCTCGGCTTCCTTCGTCACCTTGGGGGTCTCCATCGCCGGGACGGTTGCCGCAGTTGTTCCGGACGAACTCGACGCCGGGCGTGTCGCTTCACGCATCACTTCGTCCTCGATCCCTTCGGGCGTTGCGCCGTCATGCACATCGGCATCGGGCGCTTTTTGCTCGGGTGGCGGCGGCCAAGCAGCGACGTAGCGCGGAGCTTCGCCCGGACCGGAAGCGTCGATCCAGGTCACGGCGCCCGTCCCTGGAGCGCGGACATCGACGTGGACAAACGAGCTGTTCGGGTAGTAACCGCAACCCGTATCGGTGATCGTCTTGCAGAAGGCGACGACTTCTTCGTTGCTGACGCCCGTGACGCGCAAGTCGATCGCGCGCGCACTCTGATGCAAGCTGCCTCGACTGCGTGGACGGTAGCCGCTCACGACCGAGATGTGTTTGCCCGGGAAGTGCTTCGCGATCGAGTCGATGCGCGTGAGCAGACCCGGATCGAGCAGCCGGACATTGGGCGCGATTTCCGCGCTTTCCGCGACGTTTTCGCCGGGTTTGTCCTTACTGGACGCATGCTTGGCCGGCTTCTTGGTCTTCTTCGGCGGTTCGATCACCGGACGCGGCGTACCCCAGGGCCGAGCCAGCACGCTCAGTTTCTCGCGGGCAGCGTCGAGCGGTTTGCCTTTGCAATCGAGCAGGGCAAACGTTTCGTTTTCCAAACCGTTCCGATCCACCGAGATGGACGTGGGTCGGCAAGGTGGGCGTTCGGAATCGCCGTCGGGCTTTTTCCCCGTCTTGCGTTTGGCGCCGGGCGTGCGGGTCGAAGCGCGCTTCGATGTCGTCGCCGCGTGAGTCGACGTGGTCGTTTCCGTTGCTGCCTTGGGAGCCTTGTGGGTCGCGTGGGGTTTGTCTTTCGTCGTCGCCGTCGTCGCCGGTTTCTTGGACGTCGTCGTCGACGTCTTCACGGTCGCGCTGTTTGTCTTGGACGACGCGTGTTTGGCATGAACAACGGCGGCGTCTCCGGCGTGCGTTGTCGACACCGTTGTCGTCTCGACGTTCTTCGCCGTCGTCGCCGACTTCTTCGAGTGCGTCGACGTGTGCGTTGTTTTGGCGTCTTGTTTCGCCGTCTTCCCGCGCTTCTTGGCCTTCTTCGGCGTCGCCTTGGACGCTTTCTCCGGCGCCTTTTCGGCCTTGGCGGTCTCCGCCTTCGCCGTCGATTCGGCAGCTTGCACTTCGCTCGATGAGAGCGGTGCGGCGAGCGTGAAAAGCGCCGCAAGTGCAAGTCCCACTGTCCGCGTGATTCGATTGTTACGACCCCTGACCATGACGAGCCTCCAGGAGCAGAAACACCGCGCGGCCGACTCCGCGCCGGGGTGATCCACCCACCGCTTCACGTCTCGACGAAGACGTTCCGCGAGCCTTCATTTCGCCTTATTTCACGAGCTGTACGGGTGGGCCTAATTTTCTGCGGCGTTCATGGATCGGTGTGATACAGGAGGGATTCTCGACGCACGCGCGTTGCTCCCGCAAACGTGCACGTCCTGCACGTATCGCCAAGGCGCTCGAGAACACCACCCGACAAACAATGTCTCCTGCGAGAGCAGTGACCGCGTAAATCACACGCGGAGCACATCTTGCCTCGACCTGCCTCCTGACGACGGCATGCACGCAACAGCCGTCGAGCTTCACGAAAGCAACAAGGACGAACGTAGTGATGCGGCGGATACGAAAAGACGAGACGAAGGTCTGGCATAACCCGGAAATCGCGCCCTACACGCGCAATCCGAAAAACGGCGGCTCGCCTCGGAACGAATCCAAGAGCGAACAAACGCGCGCGGACAAACACCATCGCGCAGCCCTCGAAGCGCTCTTCGCGCCCAAGCCCAGTGCCGATGCCAGTGCCGGGACAAACAACAAAAACAAGCAGGAAACGACGCCCAAACCCAATCGCGTCGTCGCCGCACCTTCGCCGCGCAACGTCGATCCTCGCGAGCTCGAACGACAAAAGCTCCTCGACAAACTGCTCGCCGCCGAAGGCAGACCGCTGATCACCAAAGCCGCCAACGAATTTCTCGGTGCGGGTTTCACGTTTCCCGACGATCAAGACGTCCATCTGAAGCTGCTCGAACACAGCGATGAATCGTTCGTGCGCAACGCCCTCGGCGCCCTCATGCTTGCCGGCGATCTGCCCAAACGTCGCGCCGTGCTCGAGTCACGTTTGCGCCGGATCGAAGAGTTCGCCGAGGAACAATCAACCCGAGAAGCCGCTGCTCAACTGCGTCGCAAAGTGAGCGGACGGTCTGATTCGACAAACCAACCGATCTCATGAACAAGTCCGAGTTCGAAGCAGAACTGCGCAAGCTCATCCAATCCGCCGAGACCCGAACCGAGAACGAACGATGCGTGCAATGCGTCGGATGCGAGCGCTGCATCGACTGCACCTTCTGCAAGAACTCGAAGGGTTTGTCTCGGTGCCACTACTGTGTCGATTCGCAACGCTGCGCCGACAGTACACACTGCCGCTCGAGCCGCGACCTCGTCCGCTGCAACCACTGCGTCGCCAGTGAACGCTGCACCGGCTGTTCGTATGTGTACAAATCAACCGACTGCACCGACTGCACGTATTGTTTCGGTTGCGTAGGACTCAACAAGAAGGACTTCCACATCCTCAACAAGCCCTACGATCGCGGCACCTACTTCAAGCTGACGAACCAGCTCGCGCGCGAGCTCGGGCTCGCCTGACACATCATGCGCGCGGTCGTGCAACGTGCGCTCGCCGCACGCGTGGAGGTCGCGGGCGAAGTCACAGGGCGGATCGATCGCGGCCTCGTGGTGTTTGTCGGGGCCGCCGAGAACGATGATCGAACCGACCTCGACTACTTGGTGAACAAGGTCGTCAACCTGCGTGTCTTTCCGGACGAACGCGGACGCATGACGAAGGCACTCGCGGAATCGGGTGGATCGCTGCTCGTGATCAGTCAGTTCACCGTCTTCGGCGATGTGCGTCGCGGCCTTCGTCCAAGCTTCGATGGAGCGATGGAGCCGGTGGCGGCCGAGGCGATGTACAACGAGTTCGTTGCGGCGTGTCGAGCGGCCGGTGCGCATGTGGAGACGGGGAAGTTTCGCGCGGACATGCGCGTGTTTGTCGAGAACGACGGACCCGTGACGATCCTTTTGGACTCAAAACGTTTGTTTTGAACAACCGTGTCGGTGATTTGACTTGGTTGCGTGAGACTCGAGCAAGTTTTGCTTTGCGACGGATTGGCCATCCGTTCTGTCGTCACAGATTGGCGATTGTTCGGATTCGACGTTCGATAATTTCAGCCCGTGACTGATTGAAATCATCTGGAAGTAAATGGCCGGCAATTGCGTCTAAAAACGCTTCAATTTGTAGAAATCGTGCGAATTGATCGACGATGTATCGTCGCACATTGTCGTTTGCGTTTTTAATTTCATCGATAATCGATGACCTTCCGTCGATGACGCGCAGAATGTCTTCCAAATCATGACTTGCAAGATAATCGCTGTTTCCTCGCCCGTGAAAAGCCTCAATTTTAGTGGCAATCAAGTAGGGGGCCGTGATGAGCTGTATTTCCAAATCATTGCGGAGTTTGAAGGGCGTCGCGTACCTGAGTGCGTCATGGCTCCACTTATTGCTGAACCCCAGAATCGCTTCGTCCGTAGGCATGATGTCGACTTTGATTTTAGCAACAATCCATCGACAGATAGGTGCCCCTTCACTGCGATCTTCCCGGAAGCCACAATTTAAGAGTTCCGAGCGCAGTGAATTGACATAATCGCCGTAGGAGGAAACTTCGACAATCACATCAACATCATCGGTTGCTCGAATATAAGGCGTCGCCTGGTCCGTAATCAAAAGTGCAATCGTGGCGCCTCCAAGAAAAACTACCCTGGATCGAAGGGCGCCAAGGTGGAGCGCAACCGTTTCAACGAGAGCGATATTCGCATTACTGGCTTTCATGTCGCTTATCCACGGTCATTTGCACCGAGCATTGCGCGCAATAATTCTTCCGCGCGTTTACGCTCACGCGCGCGACCCGCCCGTATCGCATCCACAAGCGCCAGCGCTTCGTAGAGTCTCTCATCCTTGCGAGCGGCTTGAGGGACGGAACGATAAAGAGGTATCAGTGTTTCACCTCGGATCGGACCTTCAGGGTCAGGCCAAACAGGGGGTGGTTCACCCGAAGAAATGAATTCGGAAGCCAATGGCGGTGCCGCGTGTGCCGTCGGTAATCCACGTGTCAAGGGTCCTCGTTCGGCAGGAAAAACATATTTCACACCGTGGATCAACAACTCTTCGAGTGCCGTGCGAATCGGTCTGTGATGCCGAGTGTTCATCAAACCGGCAAGCGTTGCTCTTTTGATCGCAGCGTGAGCCTCCGAGGAACTTATTTTCAGGGAAGAAGCAAGTCCACTGTACGACCACTCCTCGCCGGGATGCACAGCCAGCTTGAGAAGGACAAGGATGTCCTGCGGCTTCAGTTCCGTCGGCTTGCGCATACATCGAAGACTATTCGCGAATCGCGAACAACGCAAGGGTGGTGGATCCAGATGTCGCAAGTTGGGACGTGCGTTGAGCCATCAGGGGGACCGACGTGCGAAGTCACAGGGCGGATCGATCGCGGCCTCGTGGTGTTTGTCGGGGCCGCAGAGAACGATGATCGAACCGACCTCGACTACTTGGTGAACAAGGTCGTCAACCTGCGTGTCTTTCCGGACGAACGCGGACGCATGACGAAGGCACTCGCGGAATCGGGTGGATCGCTGCTCGTGATCAGTCAGTTCACCGTCTTCGGCGATGTGCGTCGCGGCCTTCGTCCAAGCTTCGATGGAGCGATGGAGCCGGTGGCGGCCGAGGCGATGTACAACGAGTTCGTTGCGGCGTGTCGAGCGGCCGGTGCGCATGTGGAGACGGGGAAGTTTCGCGCGGACATGCGCGTGTTTGTCGAGAACGACGGACCCGTGACGATCCTTTTGGACTCAAAACGTTTGTTTTGACGCGAGCCTATTGCACCGTGAACGACCAGAGCACGGTCACGGGTTTGCCCTCGAACGGTTGGACCGTGAGTTGACGGAACGCCTTGTCGACGCACGCCCCGACACTCGTTCCGACAAACCTCGCATCCAGGGCGACCGAGGAAACCTGTCCGTTCTTTTCGATCACCAGGGCGACTTTGCCGGTGCCTTTGGGGGCATTGGGATCGTCTTTTCGTCCGCAGGATGCCGCCGTCAATTTGGCGTCATTCAATTTCGCATAAGCTTCGCCGCGAACCATGGCCGCAGCAACCGTCCCCGTATTCTCCAATGGGGGAATGTTGATTCCGCCATTTCCGTCTTGTTTTGCATTCGATGCAATCTCGGAATCCGGCGCTTTGTCCACTTCGCTCAAAATTTCTTTGAGCTGCGGGGGAACCGGGGCGCTCTCGCGTTCGCGTTGCAGCAAGTATTCATCGATTTCACGGACGACCGACGGATCGAGCGAGTTTTGTTGCGGGCTCGGACCTCGAGCGACTGCGTTTTGCGATTCGAGGGCGCGTTTGACGAATTTCAACGCCGTGAGGGCGGCTTTCGTTTCGGCTTCGCGCGCTTCGGCAGCGCGTTGTAATGCCGTAGCGCGTGCGGCATCGGCTTGGGCTTTGGCTTTTTGTGCTTCGGCGAGGGCGCGGTGCGCATTGGCGTCCGCGTTCTCCGCTTCCATGATCGCCTGTCTTGCTTCCATGTCGAGGTACCTCGTCCAGGCGGCGACTCCGGCGATCACCAGCAAAACAAGAACGATGATCGTAGCGATGCGGCTGCGCCAAGCGGTCGACATGCTTGTCTGGAAAAACTTCTTGGCGGGCCCCTCGAGGCGAATGGCGCGTTGTTTCAGAATTTCGTCCAAAACCAACAATCGCCGACGGCGCCATAAGAAATCCGGGTCCGGATTTTCATTCCAACGTTTTGAGGCTTCTTCGAAATCCGCCAGGATCAATCGAGCTTCGCGTTCGGCGGCCACCCACGCGCGCAGGCGTTCCCAATGCACCAGCAATGCTTCGTGCGCCAACGTTATCAGCTCGACCTCGCCGTCTTTACGGCGTTCGATTTCTCGCAACAATAGGCGCGCCTCGGCAAATACGCGAATGACGGCGTTCGCAGCCGGGCCGACTTCCTGGATCAATTCTTTGGTCGGCCGGGTCATTCGTGCGCCGGCGGGTGTGGTCAAACCCAGAAGAACCCGTTCGACGACCCGTTCGGTGCCCGCTTCCAGCACGGCCCGATCGAATGTATCATTCGCGTGTTTGGAGAGCGCCCCGGAAAAACCTTCGAGCGCCTTTAGTCCCGCCGCCGTGATTTTCTTTTTATCGCGGTCCCGCGATTGCCACAATTCCCGCAAAGCGAATTCGACCAGCGGCATCGAACCGGCCGTGGATTCCAGAGCGTCCAAGAGTTGAATCCGCAAATTCGGCGCTTCGAATGAATATCCATAACTCTCGATTGCGGCATCGATGACCTCTCCCCAAGCCGTCGGGCCCAAGGGAGAAACCATTACCGCGCCGCGGGTGAGAACATGTCCCAATGCTTCGTGCGCCAAAATGGGATCGAGCAGATCACGGCGCGCCGTGACGACGACCCGCAATCCGGGAAAAGGCCGTTCCCCGAGACGCGCGAGAAAATCGAGCGTCCAGACTTGACTCGTACCGGACGAACCTTGCGCCAAGGTGGCGATTTCTTCCAATTGATCGACGAGTAAAACCAATCCGCGACGGTTGTCGGCGAGCCAGGATTCGATACGCGCCGCAGCTTGATCCGGCGACCAATCCGGCTCGATACCGATATGAAATAACGCGGTCGTCAAGACGCGACGCGGATCCATTCCCGGCGAAACGACCAACGTATCCCATTGCTTCGAGCCGCCCAATGCTCCATCCGCAATCGCCGGCAAAATGCCGGCACGCGCCATACTCGATTTTCCACTGCCGCTCGGTCCAAGCAAGGCGACGAGTCCACGCATACGCAAAACTTCGAGCGCCCCGGCGACTTCGACGCGGCGACCGAAAAATACATCGCGATGCGCCATTTCAAATCGCTCGAGACCTCGAAATGGCCCGTCCTCTTCCGGAGGTAATGCTCGGGACCGTCCCGCGAGCGCTCCGCGTACGCGTTCGAGCTCCAGCGCGACGACTTCCGCCGAACGTGGGCGATGGTCGGGACTTGGTTCGAGCAAATCCGCAATCAAATCGACCAATGCTGCGGGTACGTCCGGAGCGACCGTCGAAATCCGCGGGGCTTTTTTTCGACCGTGCAAAATGTCGGCGTCGAGCGTTCCTTCACCCGCTGCCGGAATACGTCCCGACAAACAAATGAACATCATCGCCCCCAGTGAATAAAGATCGCTCGCGCTGGTCGCCGGGGCCAAGTCTCGCCAGCATTCCGGATCGACGTACCCTCGTTTTCCGCCGATGGCTTCGAGCGGTGAACGAAATCGCGGATCGCTGTCTTTGGGGCGCTTTTGTTTGGCCAGGGCTGGAGAATCTTTATGCGGTTCCGCCGCGGATATACCGAAATCGATAATTTTATACGCCGCGGGTGAACCAATTTGAGCCAAATCGACGACGACGTTTGCCGGCGACAAATCGCGATGCACCAGACCCGCACCATGCACCGCGACGAGGGCCGAAGCGACGGCAATGCCCACGTCGAGCGTCTCTTTGATGGTCAAGGTACCTTTGTCCCGCAATCGTTCACCCAGCGTCTCGCCCGCGACGTATTCCATCGCCAATCCAATGACGCCTCGGTTTTCGTCGAATGGCAGCTGATAAAAACGTACGACGTTCGGATGCTCGACACGGCACAACCGCGCGGCTTCGTCGATGATGGCTTGGCGCGCATGATCGCTTTCCGCCGTCAACGCAAAGAGTTTTACGGCCGAAAGGCGAAGTTTCGTGCTGCCCGCCATCTCTTCGGCCAACCACACGGGGGCAAACCCGCCGCGGCCGAGCTGTCGTTCGAGCCGAAATGTGCCAATGCGCCGCTCGTCATCGGGCAGATCGAGCAATTTTCGAACGGCTTCAGGCAAGGCGCTCGCGGACATTTCAGGCCGTAGTGTTGCTGGAATTGCGGGTGCGTGTCAAATAATCGGCGTACGACGAGAATGAAAATGCCAACAGCGTAATTTCGACACCGAGCAGTCAATGAAGTTCCGCGCCGGTTTGTTCCTTGATACAACCATCATGATGGACAAAGAATCCGTCGTTGTGACATCCGGCACTTCAACGCTCGAGGCGGAAGAACCCGATCTCGTCATTTATCGGCTCGTCGGCACGATTGAAGGTGCCGAGATGCGAACGTTACGCGAAGCCGAAGGACGTTGGAATGCCGGTAAGAATCACTTGCTGGTGATGGTCGATATTCGCGCCATGACGGGGGCGACGTGGGAAGCTCGTCGGTTGAGCGCCCAGGAGGCCATGGGAACCAAGAATCGAGCCATCGCGATTTTCGGAGCTCATCCGGCCATACAAACCATTGCCGACTTGACGGTTCGGGGCATACGTGTGCTCTCCAAAGGTAAAATGTCCTGTAGGTTTTTCTCGAACGAACAACTGGCGCGTGAATGGTTGTTTGCGCAACGCCCGCATTTGATTGATTATACGAAACAACAAACCATCATCGATGATCGCGGCTGATGGTCGGCGTAAGAAATCACGAAAGAAAAGCTTCTTCCAAGTCGACTTCCGGAATGACATTTCGATGGGTGCGGAGCATTTGCCGGACGGCTTCCGTCATCGTTTTTTCAATTTGAATACGTACAGCTTCGGGGACGATCTTGGGCAGCGTGTGCGCCGATTGCGTGGCCATCGTCATTGCCGAATCGATGGACGCGCCGCCCGAGACCCATTGCATTGCGGATGCGACACGCCGAATGACCGATTCCATTCCGGCGGCTTCGCCGAGCACTCCTTCGAGCCGCAGTTGTTCCACGACGACGACACCGCCCCGCTCGACACGCAACCGATCCAGATACGCGACGGGTTTTCCCTGCACGACGACCAAGATGCCTTTGCTGCTGATCGTCACCGTATCAATTTGCGCCGCCGCAGCCCGTTCGGCGTTCGTGCGGGTCACCATGAGCGTCGCCATGTTGCCGCGCCCCTCGAGCGTCACGTCAATCGTTGTGCCACGACGAACTTCGAGCCCCGCGCCGTTTTCCGTATGCCGAAAATCCGCCTTCATCACGAGGTTCATATCGATTCGGACGCGACCGAAATCGCTGTATTGCACTTCGGAGGTCCCTTGTTTCGGCTGCGTTCGGAAATGTTCGGTCACGGATTCCAATGTCGAAACGATTTGCCGATCGAGCATGGGATTGTAACCGACCACGGCCATCGAAGTTCCATTGATGCCGTCCACGATGAGGTTTTGGATTTCTTTTTTTGCATCGTCGGAAAAGTCGATCAATCCTTCGGCGACGCCGTGAATGGCCCCAAGGAAAACCTTGGTTTGTCCCGTCGTAAAATCTCGGGTAATTCCTCCGAGTTGCATATTCATGGCCGGCCATTGCGCGTCGATCAAAATGGGCGGGCTGAACGTCATCTCCAAACTGCTGCGCGTCACCGCCGCGCGAAATCGACTTTCCGATTCCGTGCGCAATTCGCGTTGCCACGTGCGCGATAAGTTCTTTCCCGCGCCGAGGGCAAACGACAAACCAATGCTTTGCAGCTCGACCTCACCGGGCAAGCGTTCATCCATAGCGATGTCGTTGCGTCGTTGGTTCGTCATGGTCATCCTCGCCGCATTCTTCGACTCCAACCGGGGTTCGCGGTGCACAGCGTCGCAGGCGGCTCGAAGCCGCAAAGGGTCACCCGGGAATATACGAGCTTATCGGAGTCCTCGTAGGTCGGCAAGCTCGTTGCCCGTCGGCGGATTCGCGTGCGCAAAAGCTGCAACGTCGCGACGACTCTGGTATCGTGCGAAGCCGATGGGCGGTCGTTTATCTCGACGAACTTCTGCAACGAAGAGCCGTATGCTCGCGAGTGCGACGGCGCTGCTCTTGATCGCGACGTCGATGCCTCGTGGAGCGGATGCGTTTCCGCACATCGTCCGTTCCGGTGAAACCCTCGCGCGTATTGCCGAGCGTGTTTATGGGCGCGTCGAAGCCGAGCAGTTGCTCGTGGCCGCCAATGGTCTCGACAATGGTCGCGGCATTGCGATTGCCCCCGGCATGCGCCTTGAAATTCCCGCGGTGGGTCATCATCGCGTGGCTGCGGGTGAAACGTGGCCGTCGCTTGCGGATCTTTTGCTCGGTTCTCCGGATCGCAGCGATGTGTTGGCTTTCGCCAATGGCGCCAAGTCGTGGATTGCGCCGACGGAAGGGCTGGAGATCCGCGTTCCCTACAATCTTCGCTACATTGCGACGTCGGGTGACTCGATTCTTACGATCGCGTATCGATTTCTTGGCGATCGCGACAAAGCTTGGATGCTCCATCGATACAATCATCTCGGCAATCAGCCATTGCGTCGCGGCGAGCTCGTTCTCGTGCCGATCGTCGATCTCGAATTGACCGCCGAAGGAAAACTGGAAGCCGCGCTCGCGGGAGCGCTCGTGCGGGCCGAAGGCTCGGGTCAAGCGCGTGATGCACAACGACGAACCGATGCGGAGCTGCCGGCGCTCGCTGCGGATGTGTACAACGGTCGATATGTGGACGCCGTGGTTCGAGCCAATCGGTTGCTCGGCAGCGGTTCATTGAGTCGACCGCAGATTGCGTTGATTCATCAAAAACTCGTCGAAGCGTATGTGGCGCTCGATGCCCAGGGTTTGGCGGAGACATCTTGTCGATTGTGGCGGGAAGCGGATCCGGCGGCGGTGCTGGATCCTGTCGAGTTGTCGCCGAAGATCGTGCGTGCTTGCCTCAATGCCACGACCCAAAGTGTTTCTCCAGAAAAACAGGCGCCCGTGGTTGTCCCGGCGAGTTCGTCAACCGCGGTTGGCGCGCGTGCGGATGGAGGGATTTGAGTGCCGTCCGATACTCTGACAGAGCGACTTGCCCGCGGAACCGTCGTCGCCGATCGTTATGTGATCGACGGTGACTTGGGTGAAGGCGCAACCGGCATTGTGTATGCGGCTCATCGCGCGAGCGACCATGTCCGCGTCGCGCTCAAGGTCATTCATCGGCATGTTTGTTATGACGAACAGGCGTTGGGACGATTTCAGCGTGAAGCGACGATCCTGAAGCAGCTCGAGGGCAACCATATCGTGCGGTTGCTCGACATCGCCGTACATGACGAACTCCCCGTGCTGGTGCTCGAATACGTCGAAGGTCGATCGCTCGAAGCGGCATTACGAGCGGGCGCGCCGACGCTCGACCAGGCTGTGGAGATCACGTTGCAGATTTGTGCGGCGCTCGGGGCTGCGCATGCGGGTGGATTCGTGCACCGGGATCTCAAGCCTGGAAACGTGATTGTGCAAGGCGAATTGGGCGGAGCGCGGATCCCGATGGTGTGGGTCGTGGATTTTGGTTTGGGCAAAGCGCTCCACCGGGAGACATCCAATGTATCGATGACCGATCGCGGCATTATCCTCGGCACACCCGAATACATGTCACCCGAGCAAGTGGATGGCGAGGGTATTGATCATCGTTGTGACATTTACGCGGCCGGGGTGATCCTATTCGAATTGCTCACGGGTCGCCTCCCTTATCGTGGACAAACCGCGATCAGCACCATGACATCGCATTTGAACGATCCCGTTCCGTCCGCGCGAAGTGTTTGTCCCGAACGAGGAATCTCTCCGGCGCTCGATGCCGTCGTATCGCGGGCGTTGGCCAAAGCTGCTGCGGATCGATATCCCACGGCTCGGGCATTTGCCGAAGCGCTCGCGGCTGCGCGCCGGGAAGCGCACGTCGTCGCACCGCGTTCCGTCAGCGCCGAAGATGCCAAAGCATTGGCGGAAAAAGATACCGAGCTCGAGTTGCGAGATGCGGCGAAGGAAGCGAAAGACGGGGCCGAGATTATCCGAGACAAACGCGCCGAGATACGACCGGCCGTTCCGTCCGTGCCGGCTTCGATGCCGAAGAAACCATGGGCTGCCGTGGTCGTCGTGACGCTCTTGGCGATTGTCGTCATCGTGGTCGGAGCCGTGATGGGTTCGCGTTAGTTGTGATGGCTTTTTCGGGCGAGCGCAGCGATACTACGGCGTCATGAGCTTTCGATCATCCCTTTGGCGTCGAGTTTGTCCTGCTGCCGTTTTGGCTGTTGCGGCCCTGGTTTTACCGCGTACCGCCCAGGCGGATATTGTTGCCGTGGGTTGCGATGCGGATCCCGATTGGTGCAAGACGGGTCCGATATCATTCGGCAAGAGCGATACGTTGCCGATTGAATGGAGCTTCGATACGGGCTGGGTGCCTCAGAATTCGCCGTTGCAGCTTTATTTGAAGGCGGGGGTGTATGCAACGACGCGCCTTTCGTTGAAAGGAGCGCTCGAAACGAGCTGGCCGGAAGCGTTGGTATTGCGTACGCCGGGACAAACGGACGGTGGAATGCTTGCATTTCATTACGGTGCCGAACTGAGCGCCCAAGCGAAGATTCACATCACGGTCGCGGGACAGGATTACGACTGGACCGGAGACGTCCCGTACATTCCGCAATTCGATTTCCAGGTCGAAGGCGAGAAAGCATTTGATACGTGGGCATTCGATCCCGGAACGACCTTGTCGAGTAAAACCATGCCGGCGCGGATCATCGAAGTGGGCGTGGGGGACATCGTCGGCGGATCGATTCCCGGCATCGATGGTGGAATCGCCGTCGATTTGGCGATGGAATTGGCGGCCACGTACAAGACGAAGCGTATCGTCATTGAAACGTCCGACGGTCAACCCGTAGCGGGCGGGGACATCACGAAACAAGACGGCGAATCGTCAATGAAATACCTCAATGGTCCGGCCGTGGATTTGGACGTGCATCCGGAAGGAACGGTCGGTTACGACGGCGTCATTCATTTGATTCCGGCATTTTGGGTGGAGCTGTTGGGCAAGCAGTGGAGCATTCCCATTGCCGATATTCCGATCGCGTTTCCCATTACGGATACGGATTGGGTCTTCGATAAACAACGCGTGCACGTGCCCCTTCCGGATGTCGTTCTTTCAGTGGAGGAAATCGATTTCGGCGACGTGCAAGTCGGTCAAAAAGGATTGGAGAATTTCGGCGTTTGGAATGCAGGAGAAGCTCGGGCGAAAGTCACGTTCGTCTCCAGCAGTCCGGATTTATTTCCCGCGTGGGATCCCGCCGCCGATGTGGAGTCCGGCGTGACCTTCGATTCCGCGGTGCGATTTTTGCCGACCAAAAATGGCCCATTCGAAGCGACGCTTTTCGTCGCGTCCAACGATCCGAGCGATCCGGTCCAAAAGATCATCCTGAAAGGCACAGGATTTGGTGGTCCCGAAACGCCTCCAGCCACAGTGGAACAAGATGGTAGTTGTGCATGTCGATTCATCAATGCGTCATCTGGTAAATCCAATGACCAAGCAATGATGATTTTTGGTTTGCTCATGGGCATTACAACGCTTCGTCGGGCGGCGCGGGTCAAAATCAACCCACTCGGGTCAAAAGTGACCCACACGAAAAGCTGCAAGCGTTCGACAAACGGATCCTGCTGAGATCTCAATTACATGAGCCAGGGTCGTTTTTGACCCAGGCGAGTTGTGAATTCGCATGATTTACGTGCGTTTTTCAATCGGCACGCAAGTTGCTTAATCCCCTCATGTGACCCGTGCAGGAGCCGCAAACATGACGACCGCCGCAGATCTTTCGACTTCTTCTTCTGGTGTTTTCGAGATCCCTTCGTCGAAGACCACGAACAACATCGTATCCGGCTTTGAGTCGCGTTTGATTGGGCGGTGTCCGGCGTTGGTTCAGCTGCGCACGACGATTGCCACGATGACGCAGCTCGAATGTCCCGTATTGCTCGTGGGGGCTCCGGGCACGGGCAAGCGATTCTTGGCGCGGACGATGCACGAATTCGGTTCACTTTCGACGCGGCCTTTCGTGGTGCTTTCGTGCGGCGATGGGACGATGAATGCGGACAAACTTCGCCGCATCATCGACAGCGCGGTGAATGCGACATTGTTCGTCGACGCGATGGAGTGCTTGAGCCTCGATTTGCAAGATTTGCTGATGCAATGGGTCTTCGTGGAAAAGCGTGATGTTCCCGCGCGCGTATTTGCTTGCAGCACACACCTTCTGCATGATGACGTCGCCGCCGGTCATTTCCGCGCCGACCTCTATGATCAATTCGCAGCGAGCATCGTGGCGGTGCCGTCGTTGAGCGAACGTCGGGAAGACTTTCAGGCTCTCGTTCAGCATTTCTTCGAGCAATCGGTGGTGCGGGCGCGTCGCCAGGATTTGCGTGGAATTTCGCCCGAAGCGCGAGCATTGCTCGAAGCCCACGTTTTCGTCGAAAATGTTCGCGGCCTCGAGCACGCGCTCGAGCATGCGATTGCATTCGCTCAGGGGCCTTATGTAACGATGGCGGATCTGCCCGTGGAAATGCACGAATCGGAGCCGGTGGAGATCTCGTCGCTGTTGCGATCGTTGCCGGCCAATGGTGTGGACCTGAAAAACGCTGTCGAGACGTTCGAGACGCGCATGATTTTGCAAGCGCTCGAAAGGACCGGATGGAACAAGAATCGAGCGGCGCAACTTTTGGGGCTCAATCGCACGACGCTCGTGGAAATGATCAAACGCAAGCGCCTCACGCCCCCGGCCGGTATTCGTCGGGCCGCATTCCGAGATGCTCCCCATGCAGCGGAAGAATTGGCTGCGGAATGAGTTGATTTAATCGACTTCGTCCGACGGAACTCGCCAACGTTCTTCAAGGCCCGCTTTTTCCCATGCCTGAAAGGCGGGCAATCCCCTCACTGCATTCATGTATTCGCGCGTGTCGTCGTCGACGACGATATCGTAGGTGTCGAATCGCGTCACCACGGGTGCGTACATTGCATCGGCGCCCGAAAACTTTCCAAAAAGAAATGGTCCTTCCGCGCCAAACTCGTTGCGGCACCTGCGCCACGATTCTTGAATGGCTTTGACGTCGGCACGAGCATCATCGGGCATGGGCACCGCTTTTCGTGGCCGGCGGAGGTTCATGGGGCACGTGCGGCGTAATGCCGAAAATCCCGCATGCATTTCACTGGAGACGGCTCGAGCCACCGCTCGCGCTTTTTTCGACGCGGGCCAAATCCCGGCTTCGGGAAACGTCTCCGCCACGTATTCGATGATGGCCAGCGATTCCCAGACGGTGATGTTTCCATGCCGCAGAATCGGGACTTTTCCCGCGGGGCTATGTTCGAGCACGCGCGGCGCGAAATCCGGTTCGTCCAGTAAAATGAGCGTCTCGCGAAAGGACAGACCGGCGCCTTTCATCGCGAGCCACGGGCGCATCGACCAGCTCGAATAATTCTTGTTGCCGATGATCAAATGCAAGTCGTTCATCGAGTGCCTCTCAGCGCATGACGTCACGCCAATTCATGGCGCGCGGGGGCGGAGTTTCTTTTGACAAACGAATGACGAGGTCCGCCATTTTTTCGACAGTCCAGCGAAAGTGATCCGGACCGAGCGACGTAATGTCGAAATCGGGTGCGGAATTCATGAAATCAATGGCGTACGGAATGCCGTCTTGAATGGCCAATTCCACCGTATTCATATCGTATCCGAGCGCTCGACAAATGGTGCGCGCATCTTCACAACAACGCACCAACAAATCCGGATCGAGCGCCGGCATCGTTTCGTTTGCCCGGACATACCGATCGAAATGCCCGAGACGCGGATCCCATAACGCGGGACGAACCTCTTCTTTGCCTACGACGATGCAGCGCACGTATTGCGACCAGCGAATGGCCTCTTGCGCGATCATCGTCAGCGTTCCCGACTTATCATAAGCTCGCCACAATTCATCGAGCGAATTCACGCGCGAGACATCGCGAAACCCTCCTCCCCAATGCGGCTTGATGAACATGGGAAACCCGAGCGTTTCAATGGCTCCTTGCCAATCGAGCGGAAATCGCAAATTGTGCAGCGTTTCGGAAGAAACGCCCTGGACATACGATTTCGACGGCAAAACCACCGTCTTCGGGACGTGGATACCGAGGCGGGAAGCGAGTGCGGTCCCGAAAAACTTGTCGTCGGCGATGCGCCAAAACGGATTGTTGACGACGCGTGTACCCGCCAAAACGGCGAGCTTGAGAATCGGCTGATAACAAGTGACTTCGTGCGAAATGCGATCGACGATCACGTCGTACGCGGGCGGTTTGTCGATTGCGGTGATGTCGATTTCGGCATAACCGGCCACGACACCCGCATCACGACGGGCCACTTCGGCGATCAATGCATCGGGAAACGAACGTTCTCGGCCCACGAGGAGCCCAACACGGAGGACCATGGCGCGGTCCTAGCTCGATTTTCAGCGCGCGTCCATTTCTCTCAGCTCGCGTTTCAACACTTTGCCGGTGGGATTTCGAGGCAGCGCATCCAAAAACACGAAATCACGCGGCACCTTGGGTCCGGCCAATTGCTTGCGACAATAATCCACGAGCGCCGGTGTATCCACGGTCGCGCCTTGTTTTACCACGACAAACGCGCGCACGCGCTCGCCCCATTCCGCATCCGCAATACCCACCACCGCCGCTTCGGAGATCGCCGGGTGATCTTCGAGCACGCCTTCCACTTCCGCCGGATACACGTTTACCCCGCCCGAAATGATCATGTCGCGCTTGCGGCCCTCGAGGAAAAAGTAGCCCCGTTCGTCCTGGCGCGCGAGGTCACCGACCGAGAAAAACCCCTCGCGCATCGCATCGCGCGTGCCGGATTCGTTCGCGTGGTAGCCCGTGATCATCTGCCCGCTGCGCGCGTACAGCTCGCCTACGCGTCCGCGTGGACACTCGCGACCTTCGTCATCGAGCAGGCGCACGTGTTGGCCTTCGATGATTTTCCCGATCGTGCCCGGTGCCGCCCGCAAGTGTTCGGGTTTGGCCAACGTGACGACACCGGTCTCCGTCGCGCCGTAGAAGTTGTAGAGCGTGTCGCCGAAGTAACGCATGACTTCGTGGGCCAGGGACGCCGTCAGCGGAGCGCCGCCCGAGAAAATCACCTTCAGCGACGATGTGTCGTAACGACGAATCGTTTGTTCTCCAAGTTCTACGATGCGGTGAAGCATCGTCGGAACGACCGCCGTGGTCGTGATGCGATAACGCTCGACGGCCTCCAAAAAAGCCTCGGGGCGAAAGTCGCGCAGGATGTAGACGGTGCTGCCGACGATGTACGACAAGCCGATGAAGCTGTTCGCGGTGGCATGGTAGAGCGGACAAACCGCGAGGTGTTTTTCGCCGACACGCATCGGAGTTTCACCGATGAGCGACATCGCGCCGGCCATGACGCCGAGCGCGTACTTGCGCACGGCGCCTTTGGGTTTGCCCGTGGTGCCCGAGGTGTACATGACAACCGCCGGAGCATCATCGCGCTTGGGTATCGAACCTGTTTGTCCTTCTTGAACCAGGTCCTCGAGCGTCGCAAACGGCGGACACGTACCTGCGGCGACGATGCAGCGCGTGTCTCCGAGGTGAGCGCGAACGGCGGGTGATTGTTCGAGGACCGCGGCGACTTCGGCATCGAAGGCGAGCAAACTCGCGCCCGAGTCCTTTACGACAAACTCGAACTCGCGGGGCGTCGATCGGTAGGAACAGCTCACCGTTGCGCATCCGAGACGAGCCGCAGCCGTTTGAACAAGAACGAATTCGGGGCGGTTCTTCATCATGATGACGACGCGATCACCGCCTCGAACACCGCGCTTTGCGAGAGCTTTGGCGATGGCGTCGACCCGTTGATCAAGCTCGAAGAACGAGTACGAACGCTCCGCTTGAACGAGTCTCCCCACCTGTGCTCCCGGCGGCGTCGTGAGTCCGACGAGGGCGAGGCGATGCGGTTCGTTCTGAGCGGCGACGCGAAACGCGAGGGATGGTTCGGGTTTGCCCCGGAGCACTTCGCGCAAAAAAGTTCGTGCGCCGCCGACGCTCATCGATTGATGCATCCCTGTTTGCTTTGCGACACGACCAATGATTCGGGCGTGAAGCAGCGTTTCTTCGCCTACGCGTCGGAGCTCGGCCAGCTCGTCTTGGAATTGCATGGGGTGGATTGTAGTCGCGCCGCGTTTGGGGGTAGTGTCATTGTCGTGAGTACGAACAATCGGCGTACGGACAACCGCGCAGCGATCGAGCTGAATGTCGAATACAAGCGGCTCAACACGTTTTTTGCCGACTACACGCGGAACATTTCCAAGGGCGGTACGTTCATTCGTACGGACAAACCCCTCGATATCAACACCGAGTTCGTCTTCGCTTTGACCATCAAGAATGTCCCCGATCCGCTTCGTTTGCGTGGTCGAGTGCGCTGGATCGTGCGACCTGCCGATGCCACGCCGGAGTCCCCCGCAGGCATGGGCATCGAGTTCATGTATCGCAACGATGCCGAGCGTCGCGCGACCGAGGAGGTCGTGGAAAAGCTGATGGTCGAGGAACTCGGTGAAGAGCTGGCCGCGCGGCTGCTCGGGCACGACGTCGAGATTCGTTGACTTCAACGAGAACGTGTTTTGCGGATGATGCCGCCGTGTATCGTTCGTCCGGCACGAGCGCGTCAACGATCCGCCCTCGTCCAGGTGTCGGGGCGCGTGTACACTGCGCGAAAAATGCCCTCGAGAACTTCGCCCTGCGGGCGCGCTGTCGTTCGAACGCTTCTCGCCTTGTCGCTCGTCTCGTTGGGATGTGGTGGACCGGGTACGACAACCAAAAAGCCCGTGCTGGCTTCGGGAGAAGCGGCGGTTCGTCCGGTCGATGTGAGCGACGACGACTTCTCCGCTTCGCTCGTGAAGGTTCTGCAAGACGGATCGCGTACGCCCGAACGACTTGGTTTGCTCACGGGCGTCGTGCGCAGGCAACTCGCGCATGCCCGACAGCGGTTTGTCCTGGGACGTAACGAGCTGGGAACGTCGAGTGTTCTCGGGTCGTTGTACTTGCTCCGCGCCGGCGAAGGGCAGGTGTCGATGATCGATGATCAAGGCGCCAAGGCTCTCGATGGGGCGATTCGTTTTCTCGGAACGCGTGGTGATGAAGGACGAACTCACGCGCTCATGCGCATGCGAGCCATCACGCTCGCGGACAAGTCTCCCGAAAAAGCGCAGCTTGATGAGCACCTGACAAACCTCGAACGATGGCTGTCGGAAACGCACGGCGGTACCGAGGGTGAACGGCGAGGTTCCGAAGCGCGTTATCTGATGTCGCGAGCGATGGTCGACGCATCGGAAGAGACGGTCGAAGCTGCGGCAAGCGCGATCGAGGCGTGGGTGAATCGCGGCATCGAGATCGATCTGGCGTTCCGACAACTCGGTCGACGGCCGACACGTCCCGAGGGCATGGAAGCTGCGCGTTCGCTCGAAACGGGAGCGATGATGTTGGCGGCGCTTTACGTGCGACACGGCGATGCGGCGCGAGCGCTCGCGAAGATCGAAGGCACGGAGTTACGTCGCGTGGCGGAGCCGCACTTGCGTCGCGCGCTCATTGCAGCGGCTGAAGATGGCGACGTGCGCGGATGGGAAATGCTCGCGGCGACGTTTGCCCACGAGGTCGCGCCGGATGACGAAGACGACGAGAGCGCAAGCGAGCACTTGCCGGAGGATTTCGTCGAAGCGGCGATGTGGGGAGTCTTCTCGAGGCTTATCGCAAAGAGCCGACGAACATTCGTATCGCCACGTTTCTTGCGGAGAGACTCGTGCGGTTCGGCATGCCGGAAGGTGCCGCCGGAGTACTCGCGGGTGCGATCGGGACAAACCCGAGCGCCGGGTTTGTCGGGGAAGCATGCAGTGTTTTGCTCGAAGCGATGGTGATTGATGCGGAGGCCGGCGATGATGCCGCTGTTCGTCGAACGTTTCGGGCAGCCGCGCCGATTTTGGCCGCGGCTGATCGTCCCGAAATTGCTCGTGCGGGGGTCGAACCCATCGCGTCTCGCGTGCGTTTCTTCATGGCCATGACCGAAGCTCGGGTCGGCAACTTGGCTCCTGCGCGTCCTCTGTTTTTGGCATCCGTTCGTGCAAATCCATCGGTTGCCGCATGGGTTCGTCTGGGACGCGTCGATCGGCAGATGGGCGATGCCGCTGCGGCGCTCGAGGATATTCGCTTGGCGCTTGGTACGCCGGATGCTCGCGTCGCGCTTGCCGACGTGTGTGAAGCCAACTTGCTGGCGTTCGAGATTCATCGCGATGCGGGACGACAAGCGGAAGCGAAGGCGGCGCTCGATGAAGCGTTGGCCAACGTGTTGGTCATGCAGAAACAGCGTGGCGACGTGGGTAGTCGAGCACGTGCCGAATCACTGCTTGGACGTGTCTACGACGCGTATGGCGAAACGAAGGCGGCGAACCAGGCGTACGAACGATCGCTCGTCGTAGCGGCAAGCGATCGCGATGTGCTTGGCGCGACGGTTTTGCAGGCGGTTGCGCGGGCTCTGGTGCGTGGAGACTTCGCGGCCGGCGAAGCGGCGTTGAAGCAGGGGCTCGATGCCGACATCAATCTCGAAGATCGCATCTACGCGGGGTTGTGGTTGCAAATGATCCAGCGGAAAAACTCCGTCACCAAGAGCGAGACGGTGGCGCGGGCGTTGACGGTCAATGGCGATCGAGAGGCGTGGGTTGTCCAGTTGGCACTTTGGGCAAACGGAAAAATGACCGATGACGCGCTCAATGCCGCGGCGCAAAATATCTCGCAAAAGGTTGAAGCAGAGTTTTACACGGCAATGTCGCGTCGCGTTGCGGGCGATTCGACGACTGACGCATTATTGCGTCGCGTCGCAAATAGCCCGGTAATTGACTTAATCGAAGTCCAGCTCGCCAAAGATCTGCTGGCACCTTCTTTTCGCATCGCACTTCCGTCGAGTGCGAATACGATTTCACCCTAGTTTGTCATAGATTGCTGCTGGTCATGGTGATTCGAGGCGCTTATCCTTGCGGGTATGGATGGGTTTTTCTCGCGACACCTTCGAATGGGCCTTGTGCTTGCAGCAACCGCCGTCGTGGCAGGTTGTAACTCCGACCCGGTCGTATGGCCCGTTTCGGGCGATGCCGCGGGTGACTGGACAAACCTTCAAGCGACGTATGGTCCGCGCATTCGCGCCGAGGACGGCGAATACGAATTCAAGCGCGGAATCGACATCGATGTTCCGGAACGAACGGACGTTCATGCCATTGCATCGGGTACGGTGCAGATCATTGAACAGTTTGCCCAAGGCGGCGGTATGCGCGTACAAGTCGCTCATGACGGGTTTTACAGCAATTACCTGCATTTGCTGACGGTCGATGCGAAGGTCGGAGACTTGGTCGATCCTGGAGATACCATTGGGACGTCGGGTACGTCGGAGGACTTGCGTCCGCATTTGTATTTCGAGATTCGCAAGCCGGGCACGGAAGTCGTAGATTGCGTTCACCCATTCCGCATTTTGCCCTATTACGATCGCGGCGCGCCGACGTTGGTCCTGGACAACGTCGATACGACGATACCCACGGCGCCGAAGGTCACGGTCCACGTCGTCGTTCGTAATCGCGAGCTCGACCTCGTGCGAATCTCCGCGTCGACATTCGAAGCACCGCGCGAAGCCATCCTCGATGGTTTGTCCCCCATGTCCGAGCAACGCTGGCAGATGGAGGATTGGAATCGCGAAAAAACCGGTAATGCCACGGACACGATGGCATTGGATGATCCCGCGCCCAACGGTATCGAAGTCAAACCCGCCCTTTTCGATAACGTTAGCACCGAGCAAACCATTGCGTTTACCTTTACGAAGCTCGTCGGGCCGACAGATACTTCGCATCTGCGCTTGCGCGTGGAAGCCGAGGACATCAGCGGCAACGTCGCCGTGCTGATCGGCCCCTGAGCGCTGGGCTTCGCCCAGACCCACGAGGGCTCCCCGCCCTCGACCCGGCAAGGGCCCAGGCCCTTGACCCGGGTACTGGTTTGTCCTGCGGACAAACCAGACACGTATCAGGAGGCTATAGCAGACTTAACCCTGTTGATTTGGCCGCGTAGCGGACAAATCAATTTGGGTCCAGCGCTCGCTGGTCCGGGTCCAGGGTCGGATAGACCCTGGTCGGGTTTGGGGTGAAACCCCAATCCGCTACGGCATCGGGTGTTTTTCGTAGAAATCGATCATGATTTCGGAGGCGATGATGTCGCGGCTCAATTTGCCCACCAACGTTTCGCCGAGATCGTCCGTGCTGCCCGGCCAGGTATGACCGCCGTTCGTAATGGTGTGCAGCTGGATTTCCGCGCCATCTTTGCAGGCGGTGCTTTCTTCCAATTCCACCGTCGTTCCATCGTCCGTGGCGGTATCGGGTAGCGCCGTGGTTTTCGTTTCCATCGCGCAACCTGCTTTGGAGGCCCAAAAGGCGCGTGCGTCTTTGGCGCTGAGAACTTTGCCGCCCGAACCTTTGACGACTTCGCCGCCTGCATAAGGCATGAATTCGTCGGCTGTACCGTGAAACCCGATCACGGACAAACTCCGCGACGGACTGCACGTCATGGATACTTTTTCGGCAATGGGTCCCGCATTGTGTCCAATGCCGGCGATTTTCGCGGATAGTTCACAGGCCAATCGGTTGGTCATTACGCTCCCGTTCGAATGACCGTTGATGAAGACTTTCTTGGGATCTCCGCCAAGCTTTTCGATGGCGTGATCAATGAGCGCCGAGATGAACGCCACATCGTCCACGCCTTGCATTTCCGCCTCGCTCGTGCCTCGGCCGTCGGCCCAGGATTTGTCGATTCCATCAGGGTAAATTGCGACAAACCCTCGTTTGTCCGCGAGGGTCGAAAATCCGGTGAGGTCTTCTTGTTGTACGCCCGTACCGAGTCGACCGTGCAGAGAAATCACGACCATACGCGAGCCTTCCGCGGGCGCGGATTCCGGTACGTGGAACACGAATGTACGTTCGCGGCCGTCCACCGTGATGCTCGATTTCTCCGTACCCGGGTCGGGACTATTGCACCCGACAAACGCCGCGGCGCAGGTGAAAAGAGCGACGAGAGAGGCAAAATTCGGGTGTCGTTTTTTCATTCAATAAAAATAGGCGACCGTGCGAATTGCGTCAACGCGGTCTTACGAGCGCGAAGGAATGACAATGAATACGTCGGAATAGGATTCGACGATGGTTTGCGTCCGCGGATCGACCAGCCACTTCATGCACAATCGTTGCGGAACGCGAATGGTTTCGGGTTTTCGGTACGTGCCGAAGACCAAGTCCCAAAGAGGACTCGTCACGCCGTGGTTTGTCCGAGGATCCACGAAGTGGTGGTGGAAATGATGCAAACGCGCCCAGCGTCCATACGCAGATCGTCCCTCATGCGTGTGCAAGCGCCGATGCAGCACTTCGTAAGCGGCGTACGTACCCACGAGGCTCGTTGCGTAAGACAAACCCACGACAAGGTTTGTCAAAGCGATCGCGATGGGCGCGACGAGCAGCATGATCACGATCGCGACGGGGACTTTTTTCCACGTGGGGGCGAAGTAATTGCCTTCGGCGTGGTGGCGCGTGTGTTCTTTGCCGAAAGGTGTCGAACGCCAGAGACCTCGGCCATGACCGGCGAAACGATGAATCACGTACTCGAGAAAGCTCCAGGTCAGGGCTCCGAAACAAACTGCGCCAAGAAGTCCGGGGATCATCATGGATGATAAATCGAGCGACGGTCGGCAGCCAGGAAGCACAACACGAGTCACGGTGCGTTTCAAGCGTTGACGGACGTATTTCTCCGCGGGTCGGGAGATGTTCGATCGCGCAAAGCTCTGGAGAATTTGTCACAGAATCCGCAAGCATGATACACATCGCAAAGATGCCGAGATCCAGGATCGTACGAATGGTTGGAGTACCAACGAAGTGGAATTTATCGCTACAATCGATGTGTTCCGTGACATTCGTTGCACCTCAAAACGATTCGTTCGAGGTTTGTCGTAGGGTGTGAGGCGGATCGAGTCCGATTGACAAGTTCGTCCCTGCGTGGGACAGAACCGAGTGACGCAGATGACGGGACGCAAAATTCAAGCTTGTTCGTTGGCGTTGGGCATTGTGCTCGGGATTTGTCCCGGTACAACATCGGACGCGTGGGCGCAGGCCAAAGGCGCCAAACCTCCGACGAAAAAGACCGCGGGGAACGATCCGGAGACGGCGGAGTTCGAGAAGCATTTTGCTGCGGGACAAGCGGCGGCGAAGGCGAATCGATGGGACGCGGCACGTCAGGAATTCTTGGCGGCGTTCGACATCAAGCCCGACAGTGCGCCGACGGTGGCGCTATTGGCGCAAGCGGAAATGGCGACGGGACGGCATCGCGAAGCCGCGGAGCACCTCGACATATTCTTGGAGTACGCGGTGGGTTTGGCGCCGGAGGATCGCAAGATCGCCGAGGACCTGATGATCGAAGCGCAGTCGAAGCTGGCGATCGTGACGGTCAAGGTGGACAAACCCGGGGCGAAAATCACGGTGGACGGGCGTAATTTGGGCACGTCACCGCTGCCCGAGCCGGTGCTCGTCGATGCGGGACAGGGTCGACGATTCGAAGCGGAGACGCCGGATGGTTGGCGAGGCAAACTGGTCGTCGATTTGGCTCCGCGCACGACGCCGACGGTGGACATGAAGCTGAATTCGCCGCCGACGAAGGTGATCAAAGAAGCGCAGACGTGGCGCACGCCGCTCTTGTTTACCGGGATTGGCCTGGGTGTCGTGGGTATCGGCGCGGGCGTGGGTTTTACCGTGGCGGCGTATGGGAAAAACGACGAGGCCACGAAGCTGGGCAATGAAATCAAATTCGACCGCACGGTGAACGAAAAATTGTGCGTCGCCAATGATCCGGATCCTCGGTGCAAGACGCTCGGAGACTTGGAACAGAAGCGGGATCTGTTTCGGACGGTGGGTATCGTCGGGTTTGCCGTGGGCGGTGTTGCTGCGGTTGGAGCGCTCGTTTTGGCCGTCACCGGGCCGAGCAAAACCCCGGCGCCAAAGAAGACTTCGTTGATCGTTTTGCCGTCACCTCGCGGTGTCGTCTTGTCCGGAACGTTTTGAACACAAAGCTTTTGTGGAGGGTGTGAACATGGCGCGCAGTGCTTGGCTTCGTTTTGCGTCGGCAGGTTTATTCGTCGGCTCGTTCGGTCTTCTGGTGCTCGGAGGGTGTTTTACGAGCGTCGCGGCACTACAGGGCAGCTGCACAGATGACGAGAATCCATGCACGAAGGATTCATGCGACGCCAATGGTAACTCCACGTCGACCCCCGAGGCGGACGGCAGCCAATGCTTTTTCGGTGAGAATGAAGGGGTTTGTCAAAAAGGAACCTGCGAGCTGAATTGCAAGAAGGACATGGTGCCGTGCAAGTGCGCGAGTGCAGCCGATTGTCCTTCCGATACGGTTTGTGGCATGTGGGCATGCACCGCTGGGGAATGCGTGACGACGCCGTTGATGGAGGGGATGACGGCGGATCCGCTCGAGCCGGGGGATTGCCAGAAAAAGATTTGCCAGGGCGGCGCATTGAAAGTCGTGGACGATCCCCTGGATACGGCTACCGACACCAAAGGTGATTGCCACGATCCGGTTTGCGAAGCGGGCGTTCCGAAGTCCATCGTCAACGATAAAGACGTGCCGATGACCGATATGGACGGCGATTGCATGAAGCCGGTCTGCAATGCAGGTACGCCGGGCGTAGGGGTTGATGATACGGATCCGCCCGCTGCGACGGAATGCAGCATGTTTGCGTGCAAGGCCGATGGCACTTGGAGCACGGCGACCAAAAATGTCGGAGAAACATGCTCGAACGGACCGATGGGCGAGCCGAGGGCCTGCGACAAAGCGGGGATGTGTGTCGCGTGCATGCTCGCGGGGAAAGACGATTATGAAAAGTGCAAAATGAACAACAGCGGTGTTTGCCCGATAAAGCTGTGCAATGGTGAAATGGCTAGCAACGCAATGGATTGTCAATCCGGCGTCATTGCGGATAAGGTTTGTTGTGACACCGCCTGTACGGAAGAATGCAAGAGCTGCGTTGTGGCGGGAATGGCTGGAGCGTGTACAAACATTCCGTATTATCAAACGGATCCCGCGTACATTGACCAATTCAATGCCGCGGCGAAATGTGAGATGGCATCGCGCTGCGATGGGATGGGCAAGTGTCTGAAGATTGTCAATAAGGGTTGCACGGACGATGTCGATTGCATAAGCGGCAAGTGTGCAATGCCCGCAAGTCTTTGCTTGGGAGCCAAAGGCGAAGTTTGCACGAACGGATCGAACTGTGTGTCCGGCTCTTGCAACGTCGATGGTTTCTGCGACTGACTTACCCCCGCCCAAACGCTCCCGCGTGTCCCATTTCGATAAGCTTCAACCACTTCGATTCGTTCATCCCCGCCAAACCACGCACGTGCTCGTATTCGTCGCGCGCATTCACGCTCGACAAGTACGTGTTGTCCGCGTTCACGCACACGCGTACGCCCAAATCGATCCATTGCACGA
>CAYSYX010000011.1:0-13825 GCA_964435055.1 uncultured Polyangium sp.
GTCCAGGACAAACATTCCATCCGGCCGACGAATCACGACCGGAGCGGGTTGGAAAGGCTCGAGATGTTTCTTGAAACAAACCGGACCCGATCCCGGACCACCACCGCCGTGCGGCGTCGTGAAGGTCTTGTGCAAGTTGATGTGAATGACGTCGACGCCGATGTCGCCCGGACGCGCGTGACCCATGATCGCGTTGGTGTTCGCGCCGTCGCCGTAGACCAAACCACCACGTGAATGGATGATCTCGATGATCTCCGGCAGGTGTTTTTCGTAGACACCCAGCGTGTTCGGATTGGTGATCATCAGGCCGCAGACGTCGTCGGTTCCTTCGCGTTCGATGGCGGCGGCGACTTCTTGCGGCGTCACGACGCCACTCGGGTTCTTGTCGATCTTCACCGCGACGAGGCCGTTGAGCGTGCATGACGCGGGGTTTGTCCCGTGCGCACTCTCCGGAATGAAGACCTTCTTCGGGCTTCGTCCTTTGGACTCGTGGTAGGCGCGGATCATCATGAGGCCGGTGAGTTCACCTTGGGCGCCGGCGGAGGGCTGAAGCGAGGTGTCGTCCATGCCGCTCACTTCCGTGAGCATTTGAGCGACGTGCCACATGACCTCGAGGCTGCCTTGGGCGAGTTCGTCCGGGGTTTCGGGATGCATCCGAGCGAAACCGGGGATGCGCGCGGCCCATTCGTTGACCTTCGGGTTGTACTTCATGGTGCACGACCCGAGCGGATACAGCTGCGAGTCGATGCAGAAGTTCCACTGCGACAAACGAACGAAATGACGGAACGCTTCGGGCTCACTCACTTCGGGAAGCGCTGCGGGAGCGTTTCGCGAGAGCGAACCGAAGAGTTTGTCAGGGTTGACGTCGGGTACATCGAGCGGAGCCAGCGAACCGCCGGAACGATTCGCCGCACCACGCTCGAAAATGGGAGGCTCGCGGAACTTTGTGCCTCGAGGTTGCGGTCGCGTCATGTGCCTCAGTTGGGAGAAGCGGGCTCCTCAGGTTTGCCCTTTTCGCTGTTGTCGCTGTCCCATTCGCCACCGCCGACTTCATTGGCTCCGTTGCCGCCGATGGACGAAAGGTCGGGCTTGACGTTGCGCTGCTTGACGCCTTCCCAGGTGTAACCGACTTCGTCTTTTTCAAAGCCGATTTCGCCGGAGTACGTGTCGTCGACGTTTTCACCCGCGGGGCGCTTGTACTTGAAGAAGCCCCGACCGCTCTTGGTCGCGTTCGGGCCGACCAAGTCGATCACGTGCTCGCTCCACTTGAACTTGAGCAAGTCGCCGTCCGCTTCGCCATCGAGCTCGCCCCACTTGTCACGATGGGGTCGAATCCATTTGCCTTTGACGGCATTGCCGTCCTGGATGAGGTGCAGATAGCCGTACAGTTCGCTGTACCAAACGCCGGTCCAGGTGCCGTCTTGCGGCATCTCGCCGGCCTTGACGTTCGCCGTTCTTCCGCTGCCGGGCGCGCCTGCACAACCCATCGTGGAGAGCGGCGTACCCACCAGCGCCATCGCTGCCAGGACAAACCATAGGGAACGCTTCGGTTTCATGGGGCGGGGAGATTAGCAGGTTGTTACAAAATCGTCGCGGTCGGCCGAACTGAGGTCGCGCTTTCATAAACACGCAACGAACGTGCGAAGCGTCGCACCTCGGGGCCGGAGTGGAATCCAGGCACCAAAACGTTTTGTCGTCTCTGGTTGCGATCCGAACCGCCATGCGCCTACCGTACGAATGCAAGCCATGGAGATCGCGCCGCTTCACAGAGGCGACAAACCACGCCTCGCGCATTCTTCGGCCCGGCGAAGTCGGAACCACGCATGAACCCAAACCTGAAGAAGCTCCTCAATCATAACGACGAGGTGGCCACCTTCGGGCTGTCGGCTGCGATCAAAAAGGTCGGCGCGAGTCTTCTTTTGAAGGTCAAAGCGCAAGACACGCTTCGCCTCGAGACCCCTGGAATTTCTCCGGAACTTGCACAGTTCGGAGCTCGGGCGCTCTTTGACTACGTCGCTGTCGATCACGAACGAATTCCGCTGTTCGCGATGCAGTTCGAATCGACGTCGCACATGACCGACTTGCCGTCGGCCAAAGAGCAACAAGAGAACGAGCTTTGCCGCAAGCTGACCCTGCCCCTCGTTCGACTCCATGCGTTGCACTTGTCGAAAAAACATCTGAGCGGCGATATCGCCACGATGTTGCTGGAGATGTTCCTGGTCGCCAAAGGCATCATCCCCGCCGCACCCGCAGCGGACAAACCCCGCGCGACACGCAGTTTGGACGCGGAAGCGACGGCTTCGAGTGGCCCCATGTCGCTCATGTCCGGACCGCTCTCCACGTCGGCAACGGGCCCGATGTCTCTTTCTCCAGCGTCGACGATGCCTGCATCCGTCGCCAATTCCGAACGTGGACCGATGTCGGGTATGTCCGCGGACGTCAGGAAAAACATCCGCCGCGTCTACGAATCGGGCAAGTGTCGAAGCCCCATCCCGTCGTCGCTCGTCGGCGTCGACATCATCGGCACGCATCACGCCGTGGGCTTCTTGCGCGTCACCGATGAAGCGGTCGCTTGTTCACGCATCGCTCTGCGGGCCCAAGCTTTCCCTGCAAACGTGAACGAACTCATCGAAGAGATTCTTTTGCACGAGCTGCAACACGAGCTGCTCGATGTCATCCGCGGTCGTGGCCGCAGCGTCACGCGAGCCGAACTTGGCGCGACGATCTCCACCTTTCGCATGCGTTACAAGGTCAAAGGCTCACCGGCGAGCGTCCCGCCAACTTGATTCGACAACGCTGCTTCGTTCGGTCCAGAACGATCTCCCGAGTCGCGTAACGCTAGGTTACTCTCGAACTTCATCATCGGTTTGGAGTTGCCATGGCTATCAAGACGTTTGTCTTTCTTGCATCCGCCGGTCTCGTGTTTGTTGCGACAAACGCATCCGCGCACTCGCTTTTGGTAAACCCTCCGCCGGTCACGAGCGACGACGGCGCAAAGAGTGGTCCTTGCGGCTGCTATTTCGGTGCCGCACCGGAGGATCCCGCCGAGGATGCTTCACCGTCCGCTTGCCCCGCGGGCTACAAAACCACGACGCTCGATGCGGGCTCGAAGATCACCGTGATGTGGAAAGAGACGGTCAATCACACCGGTAAGTTCCGCGTCGCGTTTTCGCCCAAAGCCATCAACCTCGCCAAACGCGCCGATCTCGATGCGAACGTTTTGTACGAAGCGGACGATACGAACGGCATGTCCGGAGCCACGCTCTCCACCGAGATCACGGTTCCCAACACGCCATGCACCAACTGCGTTTTGCAACTGCGCCAATTCATGGCCGGCGCGGCGACGCCTTACTACTACTCGTGCGCCGCGGTGAACATCGTATCGGCTTCTTCGAGTTCGTCGTCGAGCAGCAGCTCTTCATCCGGCAGCGGTGGCGGCGGTGGCGGTGGTGGTGGTGGCGGAACGGGTGGCAACAACAGCAGCGGCGGCGTGGGCGGCGATGAAAACGTGATCGGTGCGGAGCGCTCCGCTCGATGAACCGCACGTCTCCGGCGCGTGCAGCATGCAACGCACAGCGGAAGAATCGTCTTCACTTTGGTGGACGCTCGCGGGGCTGTTTGTCTTGGCGAAACGTCGTCGGACAAACGTTCGAGCGTGAACGAATTCAGCCGGCGAGTGCGGCTTTGGCGGCTTCGACGGTGCGCGTGATGTCGGCTTCCGTGTGCGCGGCCGAGAGGAACGCGGCTTCGAATTGCGACGGGGGCCAGTAGATCCCTCGTGACAAGAGTCCCGCATGCCACGACGCGAAGCGTTTCGTGTCGGCGCGAGCTGCGTCGGACCAGGAACGAATCGGTCCTTCGGCGAAGAACAACGTGATCATGGATCCGACGCGTTGTACCGTCGCGGTGACACCTGCGCTGCGGGTTGCTTCCGACAAACCTGCTTCGAGCATCGCGCCAAGGTGCTCGAGTTTGTCGTACACAGCCGGCGACAAACGTTCGAGCGTCGCCAAACCTGCAGCGACCGCGACCGGATTGCCGCTCAACGTGCCGGCTTGATACACGGGGCCGAGCGGAGCGACGACGTTCATCACATCCTCACGACCGCCGTACGCAGCGAGCGGCATGCCTCCGCCGATGACTTTGCCGAGCGTGGTGAGATCGGGGCGTAGTCCAAAACGTTCCTGAGCGCCTCCACGCGCCAGACGGCAACCCGTCATGACTTCGTCGAAGATCGAGAGAGCGCCTTTGGCTTGACAAACCTCGATGATGGCCTCGAGGAAACCGGGGATTGGCGGGACACACCCCATGTTGCCCACGACGGGTTCGACGATGACGGCGGCGATTTCCGAGCCGCGTTTATCGAAAAGTTCGCGGAGCGCGGGGATGTCGTTGAAGGGCAGGGTGAGCGTCGTTCGCGCGGTTCCTTCGGGAACTCCGCCGGAATCGGGGACGCCGAAGGTGGCCAAGCCGCTGCCGGCTTTGACGAGCAAATGGTCGGCATGTCCGTGGTAGCAACCTTCGAACTTGACGATGACGTCGCGACCGGTTTTTCCTCGTGCAACGCGGATGGCGCTCATCGTGGCTTCCGTGCCGCTCGAAACGCACCGGAGTTTGTCGATGCTCGGGTAGATCGAGCGGATCATTTCGGCGAATTGCACTTCGCGCGCGGTGGGGGCACCAAAAGACAAACCCCCTTCGGCTGCGTTTTTCACCGCCGCAATGACGTCGGGATGCGCATGTCCGAGCAGCGCCGGTCCCCAGGATCCAACGTAATCGACGTAGGCCGTGCCATCTTCGCCGAATACCGTGGCTCCTTGGGCACGAGCGATGAACACGGGGTTTCCGCCGACGGCGCGAAATGCGCGGACGGGACTGTTTACACCGCCGGGAATGACGGCACGAGCGCGTTCAAAGAGGCTTTGTGAAATCGAGTCGGACATGGTGGTCGTGATAGGCGCGGATCGAGTCGATCCGCAAGGGCCCATTTGATTGGAGGCTTTACTTCGTTGGGTCGCGCGGCGACGATGGGTCGATGAAACGTTCTCTTTGCTTTCTTCAAAAATCCGTTTCGGTGTTTTTCTTGGCGGCCATTCCCTCTGTGTTCGGTTGTTCGTCCGAACCAACGGCGAAACCGTCGCCCGAGCAGCAACAAATCATGTCCGTCCAAGAGACGGAAAGCTGGACGATTCCGGGACTTACCGACGAAGTGCACGTCGTGCGGACCGAATCGAACGTGCCGCATATTTATGCCAAAAATCGTGTGGACTTGGCGCGTGTGCATGGGTTCGTCGTGGCGCGTGATCGGTATTTCATGATGGAATTGTCCCGACGATTGGCGATGGGGCGTCTCAGCGAGCTTCTGGGAGATTCGGCGCTGGCGACGGATCAAGAATGGCGAGCGCAAGGGGCCGCTTATGTGACGGAACGAATTTTGGCGAACCTCGGACCGGACTTGGAAGCGCAAGCGGATGCTTTCGCCGCGGGAATCAACGAATACATCGCGCAGGTAAAAAAAGGCGAATTGGCGCCTCCGAGCGAATTGAAGTTGGCGTCGATTTTACTCGGAGTCACGGATGCCAATGAATTGCTGTCGCCGTTCGAGCGCCGGGACATTGCGGCGATTGATCATTTATCAAACGAGTTATGAAGGCGGCGACGTAGGCAAAGCTGCGACGGCTGCGAAGCTGGATACCTTATTCGAGGGCGTCGAATTTCAAGATTTGCGTCGTCAAGGGGCCATCAAGGATATTTGGGAGCATCTGGCGCCGATCATGCCGCGAAGCTCAGCGCCCGGGTTTGGCTTGGAACAAGGCAATTCGAAGCCCGGCGCGCCGAAAACGAAACCGAAGGGCGGTGCTTCCGCCGGAGGTTCCACGAAAAAAACGCCCGCATTTTTGCTCGAACGCTTGGCGCAGCGTTTGGAACGCATGCAAAATCGATTGTTACGCCAAAAAGACGCGGGTTACGGATCGAATTCCTGGGCCGTTGCGGGGTCGAAAACGACGACGGGCGCGGCATTGCTCGCAGGTGACGGGCATTTGTCGTTGTCCGTGCCGTCGATTCTTTATCAAATCGGGCTGGATACGTCCGTATTCGGCGGCGGCGACACGCATCAATTGGGCCTCATCATTCCCGGTTTTCCCGTCATGCCCATTGGTACGAACGGCAAAGTTGCGTGGAGCCAAACGCAGCTCGGAGGGGATGTCACGGATTGGTATCGCGAAGAGATTCAATTGGATCCGAATGGTTTGCCCGCGAAAAGCATGTTTCAAGGCGCGTGGAAGGACCTGGTCAAACAAGACGAAAAATACGTCATTGCCAATGTGGATTCGCTCATGAGCGTGGGGCGGACGGAGACTTGGCCGCGATTCGAGACGTTTGACGGGCGCTGGATTGCGGATATCGAAGGCAATACGGTCATGCCCAAGGATCCTGTCGGGGCGGGACAAACGATCGTGAATTTGGGCGGCAAATACGTCATTCCCTCGGACGTCGATGGCGACGGCGTCATCACGGCGATTAGTTTTGATTATACGGGGTTCGATGTGGCCGGGGTTTTGCCGACGACGGATAGACTCGGGCATTCGAAAGACGTGCAGGCATTTCGGGAAGCGACGAAAGGCTTGATTGCGTATTCGCAGAACTTCACGGTCGCCGACAGCAGCGGCAATATTTATTATACGAGCTACCAAACGGTGCCGTGTCGCGGATATTTGCCTCGTAATCCCGACGGCAGCTTCGCTCCGGACGCCAATCCCGATCAATTGCTCGATGGGACAAACTACGGCGCGTTTCGCATTCCGACGCTGGCCGATGGAAATGTCGACGAAGCTCCGGGAGCCAAAGATCCCTATGCGTGCGTGATTCCATTTGCGGATATGCCCGCGTCGTTGAATCCCAACAGTGGTTATGTCGTCACGTCGAATAACGACCCGGGAAACATCGCAATGGATGAATCCCTGACGAATGACAAGTGGTACATCGGCGGACCGTGGGACGTAGGATTCCGTGCGGATACCATTTCGCGCGAGATCGAGAAAGCCATTGCCGATGGAACTGCGGACGAAGAGGCGATGGCGCGCATTCAGGCGAATACGCAATCGCGTACGGGCGAATTGTTCGTGGAAACGTTCGCCAAGTCGATCCAAAAAGGACGCGAGCTGGCAGCGTCCGGACAACCGCTCAGCCCGGACGAACAGCGCGTGGCGGATTTGTACACGGCGGACAAGGCTGCTTTCGATGCGGTCGAGACGCGTTTATTGGCCTGGAAAACCGCCGCGTATGAAGCTCGATCCGGTGTGGAGACGTTTTATTCGACGCCGACGGCGGAGGACAAAGAATCGGCGGTTGCGACTTCGATTTGGAACGCGTGGCTCAGCCGGGCGTTGCAAAAAACTTTCGATGACGAACAACTGCCCGGCGTGTTCAACAGCAATTCGAGCGGCGGGCAAATTCGCGCTTTGTGGCAATTCCTCAAAGGGCGGGGCGCGAATAACCCCGACAAACTCGCTTCATGGAATATGGCGACCGGCGAATCGATTTTCTTCGATGTTCGAGGCACCGCGGATGTCGAAACGAGTCACGAGATCCTGTTGATTGCGCTGCGCGACGCGCTGACGTTCTTGAAATCCACGCCGGATCCGAAGACGCCGACGGAGGGCGGTTATGGAACGGACGATATGTCGCAGTGGATTTGGGGGTTGCGACATTATGTGCGGTTCCAATCGTTGCTCGACGATTTCCTCGACGATCCGCAATACGCTTCGTTCACCCAACCGTTTGCGATTACGACGAAAATCCTGCCACTCACGAGCGGGGCGTATACCGCCGACGATCCGCGGAAAAACTTGCTCTGGTTCCCGCGAAATGGCGACCAGTTCTCCGTGGACGCGGCCAATCCGGGATTTAATGGTCAACGATTTTCACATGGCAGCGGGCCGGTGATGCGCATGGTCGTGGCCTTGAAAGGCGAAGAAGTCACGGGGCGCAACATCATTCCAGGTGGTCAATCGGCGATCATCGAATCGGAGTATTTTGCGGATCAAACAAAATTGTGGTTGGCAAACCAAACCTTGCCCATGCGTTTCTCCGCGAAAGACGTCGCCGCCGGGGCGATCGCCCGTGAAGTATACAAACCCGCGAAATGATTGGCAAAGCGGGGCATCGTTTTCCGCGATGCCCCGTATCTGTTCGAGCAATTCCGACTTCGCGTTTACTTGCGTGCGAGCAGGTACCCGCGAATGAGCTGCTGAAACTCGGCGGCGAACTGATCCGAAGCGAGCATGGGCGGGTCCACGGTCAGCGTGCGTCGGACGAGCCCCATGAGCGCTCGCGTAAGAATGGCTCCGCTGAGTTCCGGATCGATGTTCGAGCGAAATCCCGGTGCGGCAAGTTTGTCTTGGATAAGCGTGCCGACGGCCATTTCAAGCATCTTGGCGTGCTCGATTTCGACCGCCCCGACGGACGGATGGATCGCGGCAATTTTTCGCAACAGTGAACTCAAAAGAATGTCTTGGCGATCCGTGGCCAGCAAGATGTCCGCAATCAATTCGGGAAATTCATCCGCGGACGCTTGGGCAGATGGTTGCTATTGAGAATACGAAACAACGGCGATACGTTCGTAGTGCCTGCGCATCTAGGCTTCATAGATGGCATTTTTGTTCGGGAAATAATAATGGATCGAGCCGACGCTTTCGCCGGCTTGTTCGGCGATGCGGTCGATCGTCGTCTCCTGGGTGCCAACCTGCTTCAAGACTTGCGCGGTTGCCTCGAGGATCGAGTCGATCGCTTGTTTGTATTGGTCGGGCTGACGTCGTGCAGAGATGGGACCAAAAGACATGACGGAACCATACCCTTGGCGCGTGAAAAAGAAAATGTAATCTTCAGCGTGGTCGGGCAGCCGACACGAATCGTCGCACGCGTTCGACATCGACGGGTTGTTCGATGCAGCCGTTTTCTTTGATGCTCGAACCGACGATGACGCCGTCGGCGACGGATAGAAAAGCTCCGACATTTTCTTCGGTTGCGCCGCTGCCGATGAGAACGGGGCATTCTTTGGCCAATGCCTTGGTGGCGCGAATTTTTTCGATATCCGGCGCGTCACCCGTCATCTTTCCCGAAACAATCAGCGCATCTGCTCCGGAAAAACGCGTCCATTCGATATGCGTGGCCAAATCGATTCCTGGAAATCGTACGGAGTGCTTTTTATCGACATCCGCGATGATTTTAATGTGCTCCGCACCCAATTCTTTGCGTCGACGCATCAACTCCGCGGCGCATCCTTCATCCCACGATCCCGCTTCCCACACGCCCGCGCCCGTGAACATACACACGCGAATGAAGGAAGCTCCGGCGGCAATGGCAATACCCAAAAGCGCGGTTCCGCCGTTATGCACGAGGTTGATTCCCAGCGGCAAATCCACCGCGTTCCGGACGGCTCGGGCCACCACCGCATGCGCGGCGATGCTTTCCGGCGCAATATGTGATCCGGCGCGAAAAGGAATGTCCCACATGTTCTCCACGATCAAACCATCGACGCCCCCTGCGGCGAGCGCGCGAGCGTCCGCGATCGCCTGTTCGATGATCGTGTCCATGCCATAATCCGAATATCCCGGAGCCCCCGGAAGTGGCCAGCAATGCACCATTCCGAGGATGGGTTTCGTTTGACCACGAAATATTTGGCCAAGATCTTTCAACCGTAAAGTGTCGAGGCGCGTTTTCCAGGCCGGCGTCATGATGCGGGGGTTTGCGTCGATCGGGTGAACACGTCAAGGGTTTTGATGAGCCCCGCCGAAGAAAGCGCCCGGGCGACTTCGTCCCGCGTCGGGCCGGCATCGGCGGCTCCGCGGCGGCTTGCAACGAGCGCTCCGACGACGTTGGCCACTTCGGCCGCCATTTGCGGCGAACCCGAGCGTTCGAACATCAGAATGAACGCCGCGACAAACCCGTCTCCCGCGCCCGTCGTATCGGTCGCTTCCACCGAAAAAGGTGGAATGTCAATACGAGACGAACCCTGCGCGACGCGTGAACCCGATGCGCCCATTTTCGCCACGACCAGCGCGCTTCCCAAGTTCGTCAGGGTCGTCAGCGATTCCTCGAGCAACGGTGTCTGGTCCGACAAACCCAATGACGCGCCAAGAGCTTCGAATTCACGCTGATTACCAAGCAGCACGGACAAACGAGGAAGGAGCGGCATGATTTCGCGCGATCGTTTGTGCACGAGCGGCAAACAGAGATCCAGCGAGGTGGGAAGTTCGCGGCGGTCGGCTTCCTGCAGAAAAGCGAGGGCGGTTTCTCGTTGGGGGCCTTCGAGGAGCGCGTGCCCGGAAACATGCAACCAGTGTACGTCGAGAAAAACATCGTCCACGGGTGGTTTTTCCAAATGGACGTTGGCTCCGCGATGACTGAAAAACGTACGTTCGCCGCCGGGGGAAATCGCCGCCAAACACAATCCCGTGGTGCGCTGGTCATCGCGCTGGACAAACGCCAAATCAACGCCGGCCATTTCCGCTGCGCGCAATGCAACCGGAGCAAACGAATCCTTACCGATACGCGTCAGCAGTCGGGCGCGGCCTCCCAAACGCGCATACGCGACGGCAACGTTGGCCGCGGTTCCGCCGCTGTAAATCCCAAGCGAGGTTATCGCTGCGTCGTCGCCTTCCGAGGGAAAACACGCAAGCGTGGCGCATAAATCCGCGTTCGCATCGCCAATGACCAGACAAACCATCCGGACGACGGTATCACAAGAGAATCATCAAGGCTCGCTCAAAATGTGACTCGCAGCCCCGCCGAGGCGAGTCCGACCGTCATCTCCAGGCGTGCAGGCGGGTTTGTCGAATCCGTCTTCTTGCTCGGAATGGGAATCGTGGCGGGAGCATCAAAAAGGAACAACCCGGCGCCCGTGAGCAGCACCAATGCCGATACGCCGCCGGTCGTCAATGCCGCGGTGGAATACGCGTCGCGTAATCGCAAGGCATTGTTGAATTCCGTAATCTGAGCCGACGACATGGCCAGCGTTTGTCGCTGCGATTCGAGGTTGGAGGCGATGCCGTTTTGCTGCCAGGTCAATCCGCCCAAAATTCCGGTAGCGGCAGCTCCCAAGAGCCCCACGGTGAAGGTCGACCACGCGCCCACACGCTGGTTTGTCATGAAAGAATACGCATCGATGGTGAGGTTCCTGTCGCGCTCAATCGAAATGGTCTTCGTGAACGAGGTTCGTCCGGACCGAGTCACGGTGAGGAAGTGTTCACCGGGATCGAGGTCGAGCGGATGTTCCAAAGGTAAAACCGCGCGTATTTGGCCGTCGAGCGACAAACTCGCGCCGCCCGCACCATTGACCATTAACCGACCCGGTTTGGGACGTAAAACAACGTGACGGGCGACGAGCTCGCTCTCCACCGCATCGATTTGAAAATCATCGTCAAAGTATCCATCAGCTTTGGCGTGGACTTTATGCGGCCCCGCTTTGACCTCCACAACGGCGGGAACTCGGACAAACGCCGCACCGTCCACCGATACTTCCGCTGCCGTCGGTTTGGCCGAAATGAGCACTCGGGTCTTTCGCGGAGCGGCCGTTTCGGGTTCTTCCGGTTCTTCCTCGAGCATGTCGGGCGCAGGGGGCGCAGCCGGAGGCTGACTTCCGGGTACTGGAATCGGGATGGGCGTGGGTTTGTCCGAGCCTGGTTTGCCGGTCGCATTCGTCGCGGGTGTATTCGTCGCAGGCGTTGGAGCGACCGTGGCGATGCTTTTTCGCCGCAATCGCGCTTCGATCGGGACCAAATCGGCGAGCGCCTTCATGGCATCTTCCCGCCGTTCACCCGCAGCGTCCTCGCGCAGGTATTCGCGATACAAACGCACGGCGCGTCGTAATGCGTCGGGGGACGCATCCACGAGGTACTGGCGCCGATAGGCTTGCGCCGCGGAGAATTGCAATGCCGGGCTTTTCAACAATGCGTGGGCTTTGAGAAATGCTTCCGCGGCCACGAGGTATTGACCGGCGTCATACGCTTCGGCGCCCGCATCGAAGAGATTTCCAGCCGTTTCGCGATCATCGGCCCATCCGCGAGCGGGGGCCAACCCGCAAACGATCACGATGCCGACGCCCATGAGCTTCCATCGATTGCGCTTTTTCATTCGTGCACGGGAAGTCCGCGAAGGACCGTAAAGTAGTTGCTGTTTGGCATGACGACCAGATCCGTGACGCCGTCTCCGTCGACATCCGCCGCATTCAGATTGACGTAATCGGTATCCGCCGGAATCAATTTTGTAGCATCGGTGGTTGCGTCCTCTTGAATCGTCAACAGATCGAGAGCAATGAGCTTGCGTTTGTCGCCCGAGCCGGTGATTTCATACGCCACGATGGGTTTGCCCTCGGAAACTCCAGGCAAAGAACGTCCGGCAATGACGAACTCGAACGCAGCGTCGGCATCGAGGTTGAGCATTGCGGGCGCATAGTTCCCACAACCGATTTGATTCCAACACGTCGGCGCCGGCAATAGTTCAACTTCGACAAACGATCCCTCGGATGTACCGAACAATCCGACGAGCGATCCATCCGACGCCAGGACGATGACGTCCTTCCAACCATCCGCGTCGATGTCCTCCACGAAGGGGCGCAAATTGTCGCGGGCGGGAGGTTTGGAGCTGAGCAGCGGAGAAAAAGAATGCGTTAATGTCAATCGGGCCGATTCGGTAAAACCATTGTCCGTCGGTTCGTAAAAGACCGCAATCTTGTCGCTCAGTAGGACCAGTTTGTCCGAAGATGCCGATTGTCCGGGCACGCCGGTGAGCAAACACCCGTCGGTGCAGGGAATGGCCGACGATGGTCCCGTGGATTTCACGCTGAGCAGCCCTTCGTCGCCATTGCGCTGCACGAGCCACAATTGGGGGATGATGGTTTGTCCAGGTTTCGGCAAGGTCATGATCGCGAAATCACGTGCGCTTTGGCTCGCGGAGAAGGAGCCCGTCGCGAGGGCGATGATGTTCAGCGAATCGAATGCCAACGTGCCGGCGTCGCCCGATTTGAGGTAATGCGGTCCAGCGACGGCGCGTTCGTTACCGACTTCGATGATTCCAAGGGCGGATTTGTTCGTACCATTTTCAATGCCGCGCGTCACGGCGAGCAATGCACCGGCACCTTGCGGGCCGAATTGCACGACCGACAAGCCGGAAGCATTTTGGAAGATGCCGCTCGTGACCGGCGCATCCGGGCCGGCAGATGCATTGCCATACGCAATCGACAACGACGTTGCTTTTTCTCCTGCAGCATTGCGAGCCTGGTCGAAAAACGCGACGTCGTTGATGCCGTCACCATCGAAATCACCTGTTCCCAAATGATGCGGCGGACAAACCGTATCCATGAACGTGACATTGAAGACGCCGGCATTTTGGCGATGAATGGCCAAATCGACGCCTTGGCCTTCGGAGATGACGACATCGTCGTCGCCGTCCCCGTCGATATCGACGACCTGCGCTTCACAATCGCCGCTGATTGCATCGCACGTGGGCGACGTGAAATTGTCTTCATAAGGAGGACAAGGTGGCCCGTAAAACTCGACCCCCGGATGCGCCGGATCCATTTCCAGAGCGATGAAAATCGATCCTTCCGCGGCGGCCGTCGTCGCGCCCATATCGGAGAGAATGCTCGTCTTGTTATTCGGCATCGTCCCCGGTGGCAATGGTGGCGGCGTGGAATGAAATCGTCCGTCACCCAATCCGAAAGCCACGTGAGGCTTGGAATCGGCTCCGTTCGTCGCGACATCCGGAATCGTGTCCCCATTGATGTCCGCCACGACGATTCGCGTATTTTTCGCCCGCACTTTGG
>CAYSYX010000011.1:13835-25917 GCA_964435055.1 uncultured Polyangium sp.
CTTTGGTTCCAGATAAAAGGATTTTCGATGTCGGGGCTGGCGCGAATTGATACGCTCCGGCGGCGGTGCAAAGTTGATAAATGTCCAATCCGTCCCCTCCGCGCACGCCGATGATGACTTCTTCGCAGGGCGCGGACGCTCCCGGCGGCGCATACACGTCACCTTTGGCCACGGCGGCGATGTCCTCCGCTTTCGCAGGAAATGCGGCGGAAAACGATTTCGGTGGCGATTGCGGTTCGTAAAGAACGACCACATCGGATTTGCCATCCTCACGCTGCTCGAATGAAACCAACGCATCGGTCAGCAGCAATTTCGCGGTGATGGGACGAATCACGGGAGCCGTGCGTTCCGCACGTGGAAACAAAACGGGATACAGAGTGGGGGATTCCGTAGCGAAATGCAGCGACAAACCATCTCCGAAAAGCGTCGTGCCGCCGGAGACCAGAGCCAGGGAAGTCGAAGTTGAATCCGCATCCAAGGGCAAAAGACGCGGTAACGGCGTAGGTGGATTTCGCTGCGGGTCCGGCTTGTTGGTTCGTAACGCCTGGGTCGACGCAATGCATGATTTCGACAAATCGCTCGCGAATGCATTGACGGTCGTAGAACGAACCGCGGTCACGATAACTTCGGCGCAACCATCGGCGTTTACGTCACCTACGAGTAAATCGCGTGCGGTTTCCGTGGTTGTCGTGCGCTGGGCGGCGAAAACACCTTTCGGTTTTCGACAAATTCCATCGACGCCGCATTGATACCCCAAGCTCTGCGGGCATGACGAAACCGTCGTATTGCAAATGTATCGGCAGGCATAATCCGACGACGGGTCGCCACATCCCACTTCGCCATCGCAATCTTCGCCGACGTCCGCCTCCACAACGAGATTGCCGCATTGATTGGCGGTCAGATAATCGAAATCCGTACAGCCCAAGGTCATCGTGAGCAACGGGAGCATGCAGAATGCAAAACAGCGCGTGAGAATGCTCCCGAGGTGCGTCATTTGGGACCTACCAATTCTTTTGGCTTTTGCAGCTCTTTGTTTACTTTTTTGGTCGGGGCGCTTTTGGCCGGCGCCGCCACGGCGAGTCTTGCGGCGGAAGCCGACGCGGACAGCGAAGCGGCGGGCGCGGAGGTCAAAGCGGTGAGCGTAATCGGGCCGAGCTGTTTGTCGGAGTCGGTGGTGACCCACATCGTTTGCGATTCGTAACCTTTACATTGGATTTTGACCGCGTGTTCCTTCTTTTCCCGCGGCAATGTAATGGCATCACCCGCACCCCCGACCTCCCGTCCATCGACGAAAATTCGTGCTTCGGCGGGCATGACGGATGCGCGCAAAGTAATGGTCTTCGATTCCGGGGGAAGAACTTTGGTGGTTTGGCTCGGTAAAGCAGCTTCGGGGGTTGTCGGCGGCGTGGGCACCGCCGGTTTACGCATGAAAATAACGCCGAGCAACAGCACGAAAGCAAGGCTTCCGGCCACGACCATGGTATTCGTACGCGGCGACGCCGTTCGTGGACCAAGCTCGGATGAATTGGGGGCGCTCGGTCGGGCAATTTCGTCGGCGCCGATGATTTTGACTTCGTGCGTTCGATCAATGACGGGACCAGCCATCGGCGTGCTCGCCAAGGTCGCGGGAACTTGCGAATGTAATGGTCCGGAGGAAATATCGGTATTGCCCGAATCCGGCGGACCTGCTTGTCGTGGCGGTTGGGTGATGTCGAGCTCCGTCAATGATTTTCGCGTCGCCGGAATGTCGTCATCGATGGTCGAAGAGCCATCGGTCAATGCAAGGAGCGGTTCATTCGGGACCGTCCGTGAAATCTCGTTTGTCGGGACCGTCGCACTGTCCGACCCTGCCGCGCGCACGGTATTGGCGGCGGCGACGGATGTCGGTGGAGGAATGGACGGCTTGCTGGCGCGAATGATGCGAATCGTATCGGCGAAGGCATTGATCGCGGCTCCTGCGGAAGCCGGACGGCCTTGGGGACGCTTCGACAACATCTCCAAAATGGGGCCGTCCAATTCCTGAGGCAAATTCGGCAGGATCGACGACATCGTCGGAGGCTGTTCGGTCATGTGCTTGAAGAGCAAATCAACCGTGGAATCGGCGTCGAATACGGGTTTGCCCGTGAGCATTTCATGCGCGACGCACCCCAAAGCATAAATATCCGTCCGGTGGTCGACTTTTTTGCCGCGGCATTGCTCGGGGGACATATATCGTGGCGTGCCGATGGCGATGCCCGTCGCTGTCTTTTGCGCGCCGTCGTCCTTGGCGAGCTTCGCAACTCCGAAATCGAGCAATTTGGGAAAATACTGATTGTCTTTGATACGGACCAAAAAAACATTGTCGGGTTTTAGATCGCGATGCGTGACTCCGGCTTGGTGCGCCGCATCGAGTCCATCCGCAATACCGCGTAAAATGGGCAGAGCTTCCGAAGGCGTCAGGCGAGCTTTTTGCTGCAAGAGCTGGCCGAGCGTCATTCCTTCGCAAAACTCCATCACGAAATAATGCTGGCCGCCGTTGTAAACGCCGAACGAAAATACGTCGATGATATTCCGATGCCCAATCTTGTTGACCGCCCGCGCTTCGTCGATGAATCGCGAGACCACGCCCGGCTCCGCCGACATCCGCTTGTGCAGCAGCTTGATCGCCACCTTCTTTCCAATCAGCGGCTGAATACCCGCATACACGGATCCAAATGACCCTTCTCCAAGTTTTCGTTCGATGCGGTATTCGCCAATCATCGTTCCAGGTTCGAGGTTCGGTTCGGCATTCGCAAACGCTTCTTCCGGAAGCAAATCGCTTTCGTCCTCCGGACAATACTCGGTCCCGTCCGGATACGTCGTGCGGCATGTCGGACAGATGAGGCTCATTCGTGGCCTCCCTCGTTTCGTACGTTCAGCAATATGCGCGCCACCGCTTTATTTCCGACTCGTTGAATTGGCTTCTTCATAGATACTGCAAATTCTGCACTGCATGACTGCGGATTCGACAGCGAGGCGCACGATACAAAGCGACCCGCGCGATCGCGAAATACTTCATCATGCTCCGCGCCTCGACGCAAGACCCTTGACGAGCACCTTGTCATGCGCGAATCTGCGGTTCGCGTCAACAGGTCGCGCGGGGGCGCGGCGAGATCCGAGCCTATGGCGCGCGCTTTGCACCGGAGACCGGAAGTGCACCAAGACCAAGCAGCCGTTGCGACATCCGTTCCTTTTGCCTTGGGTGTGGTCCCGTGGAAGCAAAATGGAGTATTGCGGGTCACTGTGGTCGTCAAAGCGACATTTGTGGCGAAGATGCCGCGAATGACTGCGGCGTCGGCTCCTCAGCCCTACCGAATTTCGGATATTCATTACAAGAATCAGCCGGCAGCTCGAGTCATTGCCGCATCGGATCGAGTGCCCCGTAAAGCACGAATCGACGTTACGGTTTTGGGGCATGCCCACGCGGCGCGTGGTGCTTCGGTATCGGAAATGCCCGCGCGAGTCATATTAAAGGATGGGGAACGTGTTTTGCTCGACAAATCCGTGCGGGTCGTGGGGGCCCGAATGGACGCGGCGAGCGCTCCCATTGCGTTTGTCCGCATGCCCATCGTTTACGAACGAGCGCTCGGTGGCATCGGCACTGCGGAAAACCCCATCGGTTGTGGTGAAGACCAGGCCGACGACGAGGATCGTCCAAATATTTTGGATCCCAAAGATTCGTCGCGACCGGTCGGGCTTGGACCAATCAGCGCCGCGTGGCCCGTACGCAAAAAGAGGCTCGGACAAACTCCGCAACGCGATGTCGAATCGCCGCTCATGTCGCTGCCCGATTCATTCGACTTTTCCTATTTTCAGTCGGCACCCGACGATCAACAAATCGACGAATTGCCGGCGAATGCCAAGCTGATTCTCGAAGGATTCGATCCCGAGCACGAGCGGATCGAAATCGAGCTTCCGGGCGCGCGGGCCATGGGTGCAGTTTACGGCCTCGATGCGGCGGACCCCGATATCGGCACCGTCATTGACTTTCGGCCCGACACACTGCAAATCGACGCGGATCAATGGCTCGCGACCATCACCTACCGCGGTCATCTGGAAATTCAGGATGTCTCGCGTTTGGATCAAGTCGTGGTCGCGACGGGTATCGGAATCGACGGGAACAACCCCATCATTCCATCGCTGCGTCCACCGGCCGATCGGATCAAGCCGGCCACGGAGGTTTCTCCCGGCGCAACCAATGATTCGAATATGGGCGGCACCTTGATGTTGGGGCCCGACATACCATCGCCCGTTCCCGCATTGCCATTTCCCGCTGCAAAACCCGGTTCCGGCGACCAACGAAGAAAACGAAGCAGCGAAACGCTCGTATTGCCCTTGTCGGCCTGGTCGAAGGGCCCGAACAAGCATTTGTCCACGCAAACCTTGGCGCTGCCTCCCAATGCTCCGGAATCAGCCCCGGCGGCGATTCCCATGAATACTCCCGTCGTCATGCCGGGACCCTTGCCGATTTCTCCTCCGCCGCTGATGCCGGCGCTTGCTGCGGTCGCCGCGGACGAAGAAAAGATCGCCCCACCGGAAATGGTGCACGTCGCCCCCGTTCCGCAGGTCGAATCTGCGCCGCGCAAACCCGAGGAAATCGTCGACATCGAACGATATGGATTCGTCTCGGCATTGATCGACGAACGCGCGTCCAAGCGCCCGGAGATCCTGAAAAAACAAGCCATCGATCCCCTGATATGGCGCAAAGCGGAGCGCTCCTGGCGGCTGCTCATGAAAAAGGAAATGGCCGAGGGCACCAGAGAGCATTTGGATCGTTTCGAGGATGCATTCGTGCGCGGTTGGGAAAGCTTGTATCCGGAGCGTTTTGCAATCGAACATTACGCGCGTCTCATCATTGCCGAACGTGAAGCTCGCCTCGTGCGTGAGCTGCGGGCGCAACGTATCGATCCATTGCTTGGCATGCGATTACGTCGGGTTTGGCGCAGGCGCATCGCCCGTGACGAAACATTGAAGAGCGCTCTCGATGGACTCATGACGCAAAGGGCCGGCGCATGAATACCATCGACGGCGTTCCGGTCGATCTGCAAGCGTTGACTACCGCCTTGCGGGCTCTCACGCAAACGCTCAAATCGTTCCCGAGCGTCGAGCGAACGGTGCAGGTTGTCACGGTCGAACGCGAGGATGGGCGTTACGCTGTTTTGCTTGCCAAAAGCACGTACAAAATCGAACGTGGCCGTTGTGTGCTCGTGCCGCCCGCCGACCAAAATCCGATTTGTTTCCAAGAGATTCCTTATGCCAAGCTCGAGCCGCCCATGGTTTCGCCCATCATTGCGGCCGATGAATCCATGGCGTTCAAGGTCGCGACGGATCTCATCATTCAAGGTTCGGCATACGCGTACGATCACAATACGCGAAAAACCACGGCATCGGTTCGGTTTGGCAATGTGGAACGGAGTATCATCGTGCACGGGCCGCGCCACGGGGAATTCGATTCCCTGGGCAAACCGCGTTTTTCCGAGGCGGAAACCTTCGACGAAGTCCCTTTGCGTTGGGATCGAGCTTATGGCGGTTTCGACCTCATGGCGTTCAAACGCCGAGGAGTTCCGTGGTGGGGAAAGCATGGACTGCGCACGAGTTTTCATCCTTTGGCGTCGACACCGTATCATTATCCAAGAAATCCCTGTGGATCCGGATATTTGATCGATCTTGACGAGGAGAGTTTCGACGGCTTGCGCATTCCGCAGCTCGAGCACCCGTTATCGCGATTGACGCCCGAGAAGATTGCGGTGAAGACGCCTGATGGTTGGATGCGCGGGCCGCTGCCTGCTTCGTGGGATTTTCAGCCGCTCGAGTTTTTCCCTCGGTGTGCGTATTTGGGTTTGCCGCCGAGTTACGAGAAGGAAACATTGCCGCCGGCGGAGATCGAATTGGGTTATGCGCCGAAGGACCTTCTGTCGATCAAGCCGCTCATGAAAGCCGAAAAAGCTGGTGACGTGCGAATGGAGATAACGCAGGCCGCTGTGCCGGGCATGTGTTTTTCGCATATCAATCCCGACGAGACATTCGAGCTGCGTAACGTTCGGAAAGAGAAACCAGTTTATCATTTGGAATTGCCGGGCGAAGTTCCGCGTTTTCTTTTCGAGTTGGGCCCGAAAAACGTGGTCGAGCCTGAACCACGGCTCAATCATGTCGTCTTGCGTTTGGATTTGGACGAAGTGGAAATGCTGTGGAGCGCGCGTTTTCCGATTTCGCAGGAAGTGACGGACGACATGCTCCTTCACGGGCGCCGCGCGATCACGTGGTCGCGTCCGCGGGAAAGGGCTTGAGTCATGGCGAAGAAATGGGCCTGCCGCACGTATTACAATCCCAATCCTTTCATTTCGGTCAGTTGGCACGATACGATCATGACGGTGCCGGTGCCGCCGTTCATCATCCCGGCCAAACTTCCGCATCTGAATTTCAGCGTCGTGCAGGGACTTTGGATTGGTTCGTTTTTGTCGAACGGGCGAGGTAAATCCGTCGTTGGCGACAATCTTTTTTTCATGGGCCGCACGAGCGACGCGGGGCTGTTCGTCCCGCACATATCGTTTCCGCCGAATTGGATGAATTTACTGACCACGCTTTTCGGCAGTTCCATGATTCTTTTTGGAACGAGCTCGGTCACCGTTGCTTGCCGGAATGTCATCTGGGGCAACGATGATTGCGACTTGGCGGCGACGCCTTTTGGTCCCGTGCCATTTTCGCTCAATTTGGCGTGTTTTGATCCGTATTCGTTACCCACGGATCTCGTCGTCGTTTGGGGCTCGATTTACTCGGGTATGAGCTTGGGTGATTTGCTCGCGGCATTGATTGATTTCGCGATCAATTTGGCGTGCGAAGTCGGAATGAAATACATTGTCGAGCCTTTGGCCAAGAAGGCCGGCAATGGGATCAAGAAGCTTGGCGGCAAAATGGGGTCGGCGTTCAAGTCGGCATTTCCAAATGCGGCCGCAGCTTCGGCTCGTCGGCGTGCGGCGAAGGGGTCGAGCAAGGGAATTTTCAGTACCATCGGTTCGGCGCTCTCGAAGTTCGCCGGGTACGAATCGACCGACGCAATGAAGTCGTACGTGAAAAAAGCGGCTACGACGCGAGGCATGTACAATTCGCTCAAAGAAGCATGTTATGCAACGGGGAAAACCCTTGATAACGACCTCATCGATCTTGTCAATGCGGGAACGCCGGGCGTATTCTCCAAGGAGTTTCTGAGCGAATTGCAAAACATCAACAGCAGCAAATACGATGATTATGTAGAAAAAATGATGAAAAATTCGGCGAGTTCATTGGAATCCGCAGAGAAGGAGGGCGCCTCGAACATCAATGACGCGCTCAAAGAGCAATTCATTGATTCGATCGACTATGATGCCAATTTGAACGAAATAATCACCTACAAGTCGCTCATGACCGACGACATCGCCCAGGATACCGTCATGCGAACGACTCTGTGGACGGCAATGAAGAATATGAACGATGCTGCGGAGCAAGCGGCATCGACCGAATTGGCACGAGTTCTCGCGTACGCGGGGGTAAAAAAGTCGTTTTCACAGATCTGCTGGAGATATACCATTCGCAATGGCGGGTTGATTGATTTCAACTGGGGAAACGGTTTTTCCTATGATAGCAGTATGGACCGTCAATTTACCGAAAAATGGTGGGCGGATACCATCTTCTGGGATCCGAGCGATTTGGGTTTGACCGAGAGCGATGATTCCGAATACTGGGAAGAAGCGGCGATTGAAGGGGATGGTTCGGACGATGATTACTGGTATGTGAGCAGTTCCGACGAATCAACGACGACAGACTCCGATTCCGATGAAGACGATGATGATTATTGGTACGGAACCGACGAAAACGCGGACGCAGCGGAGTAACCCATGAGTAAACCGAAAGATCCTTTGGCGGCGTTGTCCGGTCCCGGTCGTGAGAAACTCATGAAATCCCTGGCGATGAATATGCTTGGGCCCGTGGCGGGACCGGCATTCGTCAAACAGATGGAGGCTGCTCGGCAATTCAAGGGACGACAAATCGGCGATGATCCCGAGCCCGAGAAGAATTTCTGGAAAGGCCACTGGCGCATTTACGAGATCGAATAACCATGAAACTCGTCAATTCGACAGCATTTCCGGCGAGGTTATTGAAGAATATCTCGCCCGCCCCGCGGCGCATGATGTCCTGTATCATCGTTCGCACGCTTTATGACGTGACCTCCGATGGGACGCTCGCTCCTACGACGGAACAGAATTGGCCCGTCGATTCATCGCCGTGCATGACTCCATTGGGCTTACGTGGTGGCGACAAACCATTTTACATGGGTGGCGTTGATGTGTTGCTCGGCGGGCGCGTGTACCAACCGAAGCGCAAAGTCGAGGGCACACTCGAGGTTGAAATCGAAATCGGACGCGTGTTTCGCCGGCGTTTGGCGATTTTCGGGGATCGTCGCTGGGTGCGGGGCAAAGAGGGGACGTTGATCCCCGGCGCTCCCGAGGTGTTTGGTTCCATGCGCCTCGACGATTCGCTCACGTATGGTGGAGAAGCGCCGACGAAAGAAGGATACTCTGCCCCTTATGGGCCGAATCCACGCGGCCGTGGGTATTTCTTGGACGAACTGTCGGCCGAGGGGCAATTGCTGCCGAACATTGAAGACCCCAACCAATTGGTCGGAAGCGTATACGATCGTCCGAATCCTCCCGGTATCGGGTTTTACCCGGAAAACGGATCCTTGCGTCCGCAAGCAGCGATCGAGCACCCGGGGCTGGCCGGTGTTCTGGGAAAAACGGGTGGCAAGCCGGCAGAGGCTCCGGCGCCGTCCACGGATATTTCGGTGGGCCCGGAGCACTTGACGCCCATTTTGTTCAATCAGGCGCATCCGAATATGGTGATCCCGGCCCAGAACGCTCCGAAACCCGGGGAACGAATTCGTTTGTCTCATGGTTGCAAAGACGGATCGGACCTGATTTTCGCGCTGCCCAAGGGAGGATTTCATTTGCACGTACAACTCGAAAATCGAGAAACAGTCGTTCCTTTGGTCTTGGACCAAATCGGAATCATTGCGGGCGAGGAGCGCGTACTGTTGTCCTATCGCGTGGTGATTGATTATCGATTGGTTCGGCACGAACGACGTATTTGCACGTTGTACGAAGGTGCTTTGCCCGATGCAATCCCGCCCCATTATCGTCGTGATGTTCGCGACGAGTGGGATGATGAAAACTGGAAGCAAACCGAAGTTTCATAAGGTTCGCGGCGAGTGTTTTTTGAGATGGTTGATGAAGGGAGATCGAAATGTCGGACGTGACCAAGCTCGAGGCGCACTTTTCGGTAGGGGGCGAAACTTCTTCGCTCGTGTTACGTACGCTTCGCGGGCGGGAAGCCATTTCGGAATTGTTTTCGTTTGAGATCGATCTGCATGACGAAAACGCCGCGTTCGACTTCGAGGCGGTCGTCGGCGAACCCGCGCATGTGACGGTTCTGTGGGGAACGGTCGAGCGGCATTTCGATGGAATCATCACCCATTTTGAGCAGCTCGAGACCGGGGATGACGGTGCGTTTTACCGGGCAACACTCGAACCCAAAGCTATTCTTGCGCATCTTGGGAACAATTCGCGCGCGTATTCGGCGGTTACCATTCCCGACCTGATTCGCACGGTGCTCGACGAATACGGCATCGACGATGTGCGTTTGTCTCTCTCGGACAGTTATGCCAAGCGGGACTTGATCGTTCAATATGGGGAAAGCGACTGGGATTTGATTTCGCGCTGGATGGAAGCCGAAGGTATTCGGTATTTTTTCGAGCATCACACGTCGGGACATACGCTCGTGGTGACCGACGCGCCCACGACGCACGAGAACATCGCCGGCGATGCGGCTTTGACGTATCGCAAAGAAGCGCTCTATGCAGGCGAAAATGTGATTGGATTCGAACTGGCCCAGCGTCTCGTGCCCACGAAAGTGCGGGTACGTGATTATCCCTTGGATGATCCACGCACTGCGCCCAGTGATGAAGCTCAGGTCGCGGGCCCGCGAGCGATTTCGCAATTCGCCTTTCCGGCGCGTAATGCACAGAAAAGATTGGAATCGTTGCGGGTCGGCGAAAAAAAGGGACGGGGCAAAGCTTCCACGATTCGTTTCACACCGGGGCATCTATTTGTGCTCGAAGGGCATTCCCGCTCGAGCTGCAACGATTCTTGGCTCCTTACGAACGTCGAGCATGAGGCGAGTTTTCTCGAGGGGAAATCGTCTTATCGGGTTTCGTTTGAAACGGTTCCGGGAAAAACATCCTACCGGCCGGAACGAAAAACGCCTTGGCCGCGTATTTGGGGCGCGCAAATGGCCAAAGTCGTCGGTCCGACGGGCGCGGAAATTCACACCGATGAAAATGGCCGGGCGCTCGTTACGTTCTGTTGGGATGGTTCGGCGGCGGAGGTATGGATCCCGCTCTCCCAAGCAGCGGCGAGCCAAGGGTTTGGCTCGGTAAATCTTCCGCGCGTCGGCGATTCCGTCGTGGTCGAGTTTTTTGACGGAGACCCGGACAGACCTTTGATCACCGGCCGTACGTATCACAAAGTCAACGTGCATCCGTATTCGTTACCCGCAAACAAAACGAAAACCGTTTTTCGTGACGCATCGTCGCCCGGCGGCAACGGGTACAATGAATTGACGTTCGAGAGCGCCAAGGGGGCCGAGGAAATTTACCTCCGCGCCGAGCGTAATTCGCGCATTGAAGTGCAAAACGATGCGACGCGATATGTCAAAAATGAGGACAAAGTAACCATCGACGGTGCGCGCAACGTCGCCGTGGGAGGTTCGGTGACGACCAGCGTCGGCGAAGACGATTCGACGGCGATTACGGGCACGCAGACCCTATCCGTGGGCGCGGATCAATCCATTACGGTGGCCGGAGATCGGTCCGTCGAAGTCACCGGGGATCTCGATGATACCATCGAAGGTGATCGCAGCGCGACCATCAGCGGATCGGATTCATTGACCATTTCCGGAAGTGCGACATCGACGATCGAAGGGAATCGATTGACCGAGATCTCCGGATACGATTTCGTCGCGATTGGTGGAAGCAAAGCCGAAATGATTTCCGGCGACAAACAAACCATCGTCGAAGGCGAAACATTCGAATCGCATGGGGCGCTCACCGTGACGGTGACGGGAGAAACGTCGTATACCTACAGCGGTGACATGACGCTCGAATCATCGACGATTCAAAAGATCGGAGCGCCGAAAATCTACATTGCGGCGGGGACAAACCTTTACCTTCGGGCGCTCGAGACCATCACGCTCGAAGTTGGAGATTCCAAGCTGACGATTCAGGATGGAAAAGTCACCGTCACCAATGGCGGGTCGGAAAAGCAATTGTCGGGTGATACCATTTACATGAACTGCTGATCTTATGAAAACCAGCGTAACACCTCAAGAATTCGCCCATCGTGAAGAAGAGCCCGAACCGCCTGCGTCGCTTCCGGAGCTTCTGGCAGACATTGCATCACCCGATATCGCGTCGACATCGCAGAGAATGGCCTTGTCTTCCGGTCGTGTGATCGAGGCCGATGCGGAAGGCTTGGGGCGAGATCGCCTGACGATTCGCAGCAAAACGGGCGAAGTCGAGCTCGAGATATGCTTGACCGAAAAAGGTCCATTGTTGCGTTTTCGTGCGGCCGATGTGGAGCTCGAAGCTACGCGTGAAGTCAAAGTGCAATGCGAAGACTTCGTCGTGCAGGCGAAGAAGGATATCGTGCAGGAGTCCGGGGGCGATTTGCGTCAGCGTATCGGAGGGCGAGCGGATGTGAAAGTTCGTCGAAAAATGACGCTTGCGGCTGCTGAAGCACGTCTCGTGGCCAAACGGGGTAATGTGGAAATCGAAGCCAACGACGACGTCGAAGTGGTCGGGGAACGAATCAAATTGAACTGTTGATCAACGGGCTTCTTCGAGGCCCGGGCTGCTTGGTCGAGGCGCGAGGAACCGTGCTTTTTCGAGCTGATCCAAATAACCGAAAATTTGATTGTCCAAGTGGCGCGGTAATACGGAGCGGGACGCAATTTCGTCGTTGATGACGGTGCGCGC
>CAYSYX010000011.1:25927-38968 GCA_964435055.1 uncultured Polyangium sp.
TGATTCAATAGTCCAATCGTTTCCGTGCGTAATCGTTGCGCCTCTTTGCGTCGTGAAATATCGCTGTCGGCGGGTTGTTCCAATAACTTCTGCAATTTGGCGCCTGCTTCGACAAACGCCGCGGCCCAATGATTCAAATTTCCGCCGACCACGGGCACACGCATCAAATCAGCTGCCAATTGGGGGAGCGCCGCCTTGCGACGTAATGCAGCCTCGGCTTCGTCCGCATAACTGTCATGCAATTGCTGGAGTGAGGGAATGAGCGTCGCACGAATGTGCATAATGGCTTCGAGCACGTCCGTATCGATGTTCGGAAGATGCAAATAGGCTTCGGTCAAATAATAAATGGCCCGGCCGTATCCGTCGTGTTCGGCGTCGACCGTAGCGAGAAGCTCCGTAACCGGTTTGGCCTCGCCAAACTCCGTCGGCAACGCGTCCATCAGCGTTCGTTTCTGCTTCAACAAATCTTCGTACGCTTTGCCGACGCGGGTGAGCGCCAACGCGGCTTGGCGGTTCGTGAGCAAATCATCGAGCCCAAGCTTCAGATCGCCCAAGGTGAGCATTTGAAAACGACGCATGACGCGGTCCACTGCCACGGTCGTTCACCCAAAGCAAGGGGGAAGCAGCGTTATTCGTGCTCAGCGTGCACCGGCTCTCGTAATGGCTACGAGCATTTTCAGCATGGTTGCCGCCTCTTTCGCCAATGCGGGTACGTCCCGGAACGAAAGCGCGCTATGCGTCGTGCGATGAGTGTGTCCGTACAAACCCGTGATATGCACGCCCCGGACATGGCTTGCAGGCAGTCCTCGCGCGAGCGTCCACGCGTGCTCGTACGGAATCACGTCATCGTCGGCGCCGTGAATGAGATCGACGGGGCATGCGATGCGTTTCAAAAGCGGTTTCGGATCCAGCCAGGAAAATCCGTCGCCCGCGCGGCCGAGCGCGGCCTCCACGAGCGCTTCGGTGTGTCCGTCCAAACCTGTCGCGGCGTTGTACATCGGCTGAAGGTCTTTGGACAAACCTGCGCCGATCTCCCGCGCCACCGCTTGCCATCGGCCGTCGACCTTCATCTCGGGTTTGCCCCACGTCGCCTCGACGTACCTTCGTAACGCCGCAAAAAGTTCGTGGGGTTCGTCGGGACGACCGTCGAGGTAAGGCATCAGATTCATGAATACGACGGGTCGATTGAGCGGATCGTGAGGAGCACCCGGTCGACCATGAAGGCAAAAACGCAGCGTGTCGCCGAAGTCGGCGTACCCGCCAAACACAATGAGCGAGCCTATGGACGATGCTGCCGCCGATTCCGACGCCAGCCACAACGCGGGCAACGAACCGAAGGAAATGCTGAAGACGCCGGGGCGTCCCGAGGGTCGATCGGGCAGGGTTTCGAGTGTCTTCCAAGCGCGCAACGTGTCGTCGAAAACGCGTTTGTCCAAGAGCAGCGAGGTGAAGTCCGGCAGTCGAGGCGCCATGACGTAAATGCCGGAGGCCGCCAAGACGCGCGCAAAACGATCCATACGCGGGTCAAGCGGACCGGCGTAGTGCAATCCGGGGACGACCAGCAGCGAACCCACGACGCGATCGCGGCGCGCGGGTCGATAAATAAAGGCCGAGAACGCACGTTCGTTGGTGTTCAAAGCTTCGATGACGACCTCGCGGCGCTCGGTGTTGGGCGGGACGAACTGCGCATCCGTCCAGGGGCCGAGCCATCGTCCGAGGTGGAACATCGTTGACAGTTCGTGCGTGATGTTGCGGCGGGTCATGGGAGCTTCGTGGTCGCTCACGCAGCGTACGGGAGCTCGTGCGGAAGAGCGGCGGGAAATCGGCCGGGATGCGTCGCGAACGAACCAAGTGCACGAGGCGTGGAAGCAAAGCTCCCAGAAGCAATCGGTTTTGATAACCTGCGCCTTCGATGGCCGTCGACGAGTCGCGTGATCCTGCCGGTGAAATTGCCGCGTTGGCGCCAGGCACGGTTTTTCACGGCGTGTACGAGGTCGTGCGTTGCCTCAAAGCCGGCGGTATGGGCGCCGTGTACGAGGTTCTTCAGACGAGCACGCAGCGCTATCGCGCGCTGAAAGTGATGCTTCCGAGCCTCGTGACGGATCCCGAGATGCGGGCAAGGTTTGAGCTCGAAGCAAAAATCGCCGCGGGGATCGAGAGCGAACACATCGTCGAAACGATGGATGCAGGCATCGATCAAGCGACCGGCATGCCCTTCATCGTGATGGAATTGCTCAAGGGACAAGAGCTCGGAGCGCTGCTCAAGGAGCGCAAGCGTTTGTCCCCGGACGACGTCGTGACGTACTTGCATCAAGCGGCCTTGGCGCTCGATCGTACGCACGCGGCGGGAATCATTCATCGCGATCTCAAGCCGGAGAACCTGTTTCTCACGCGTCGGGACGATGGTTCTCCGCGGGTGAAAATTTTGGATTTCGGCGTCGCCAAGATCGTCGCCGATGGGTCTGTCAATGCAAACTCGACGAAGACCGTCGGCTCGCCGCTGTACATGGGCCCCGAACAAATCTCGGGGGACCTGAAGATCGGGCCCGCCGTCGATCGTTACTCGCTCGCGCACATCGCGTTCACGCTGCTCGTGGGCAAACCTTACTGGCACGTCGAGCGTAAGTCGGTGAGCGGCATTTATCCGTTCATGATGTTGATCATCAAGGGCGCGACCGTTACGGCAAGTGCACGAGCTGCCGAGTACGGAGTGCGTTTGCCCGAGGCGTTCGATCCCTGGTTTGTCAAGGCGACATCCATCGATCCGGCGGAGCGTCACGCGAGCGCCGTGGGAATGATCGCGGAGCTCGGCCGAATTTTCGGGATTGCCTCGTCGACATCCGCGGCGGTGCAGCCGTCCGAGATGTTGCCGTCGGCGCCGGAGCCGAGGCGCACGGCGGCTTCGATCCCCACGGTGGTCGAGAAAGAAAAACCCAAGGCCGCACCGGCGATCGTTCGTAGTGATGAACCTTCGTTGTTGCCGGTTTCGGTCGCCAAACCTCAGCGCTCTTGGTTCGTACCGGTCTCGCTCCTGGCGATCGGCGTGAGCGTCGTCGTCGCCGCCATCGCATTGTGGCCGGGACAAACTTCTTCCCAAGTTCAAGCCGAGTCGGGGCGTGCGCCCGCGGCAGTAGCATCGTCGACGTCGCCGGTGGTCGTTGTCCCGTTGCCTTCGCCGACCCCCGTCGCCGTCGTGCCGTCCGCGTCGGCATCCGTTGCGATGGTTCCGCAGAAATCAGCCGCCGCCGTGTCTTCCGCGCCTGCCGTACCGGGGGCGAGTTCTTCGCCGAAACCAACCGGCTCGGCAACTTCCAAGCCCACCCCTCCGAAGGGAAACGATGTTCTCGATCAGTATTGATGCTCGGGTAAGTCGACTGTTGCCGGCGTTGACGCTCGCGACGATGACGACCGTCGGTTCGGTTTACGGTCAAGACAAACTTCGCGATCCGGCGGCTGCGGAAGCGCTTTATCTGAGCGGTCGGAAACTCGTGACCGACGGCAATTGGGCCGAGGGATGTGAGAAGTTTCGAGCGAGTTTGGAGCTCAATCCGGCGACGCCGACCCTCATCAACATCGCCAAGTGCAGCGAACACGAAGGCAAGCTGACGCAGGCGCTCGTGGAGTATCGGCGCGCATCGCAGCTCAACCAAGACACGTTGGGTGAGGATCGAAAACGCAAACTCGATCAGGTGTTGAAAGAGGGCATCGCGGCGCTCGAACCGCGACTTGCTCGGGTGCAGCTCGTTCTTGGCAACAAGCCCGGCGGCATCGAGATCAAACGAGATGGTTTGTCTTTACCAATTGCTGCGACTGGAGAAACGATTCCATTGGATCCCGGCGATCACGTGTTTGTCGTGACGGCGCCCGGGTATCAGATGCAAGAGCGCAAAGTGCTGCTCAAAGAGGGCGAAACTCGGACGGTGGAGGTCACGCTCGAGCCGGAACGGAAGCCGACGGGTCCCGTCGAACCGCCTGTGGACAAACCCAAAGACATCGACAAACCCAAAGACGCGGAGAAGCCCGTCGTGAAGGACAAACCCGAAGGCAGTGTGCCCGTATGGGCGTACGTGGCCGGGGGCGTGGGGATTGCCGCGATCGGCGGAGCGATTTATTTCAAATTGGATCAATCGGACGCGGAAAAACAGCTGATTGACAATTGCGGTGTGCAGCTCGAATGTGATCCGAATCTTCCGTACAATCCGGCTGACGACAATGCGCGGAAAAATCGTTCTTTCGGCCTATTCGTCGGGCTTGGTGTCGTGGGGGCCGCGGGCATTGCGACGGCGATTTATGGGTTTGCCCAAAGCGGACGTCCGGCCAAACCCGCGCCGCAAAATGTCGTTGTGTTGCCGTGGGCTGACCGGGGACATGCCGGTTTGATGTTGCAAGGAGCGTTTTGACGATGAAATCGCACGTCGATGCGAGGTATTTGCTTGGCCTCGGAGCCCTGTTTTTGTGGGGATGTCCCATTGACGATGCGAAATTCAAAGAACCCGCCGGAACGAGCTCGAGCAGCAGCAGTTCGAGTGGTTCGGAACCATCGAGCAGCAGCACGAGCAGCAGCAGCAGTTCCAGTGGTAATGGTGGAAATGCCGGTAATGGCGGCGCAGGCGGAATGGGCGGCGTCGGTGGCAATGGCGGCGCTGCGGGAATGGGTGGCGCCGTAACGAGCAGTTCGAGCAGTTCGAGCAGCGGCGGTGGAATGGGCGGAGCTGCGGGAATGGGCGGATCCGGGGGAGGCGGGCCGGTTTGTCCTGACCCGGGGACGGTGGGGAGTTGCGGAACGCCAAACTGTCCGCCATGTCCAAAATTGGTTGTGCTGGGTGTGGAAACGAGCGCAGGCAAAACGAGCGTATTCGATTCCATCAATGGCTGGGCTCAAGCGGCGTCCGTTGCGGATGCTCGAAGCGACTTTCCCCCGGCATTTGCGATTATCAAAGGGCAAGCAAAAGGCGTCGCTCTGATTCGCAGCACGGCCGATGGGGCGATTTACCCGGTGAAATACCTGGCTTGGAATGCCGTCAGCGGATTCAGTGCCGCGACAAACGTATTCGGTACCGATCCCGGAACGCGTGTTTCTCCTGTGGCGGTTGCTTCGAATACCGCCGTGCACGCTTCGTTCCTTGGGCTGGGAACGGACTACAAATACTACTATATGGAGTATGACGGAACATCATTTAACCCGACAAACCAAATTATCTCGAATCCCACGGCGAGTCTTGGATATTGCGCTCCGGGATTGACGGTATTGGGAACGAGCGTCGTTTTTGTGAATCCCGGTTATGGTGATGAATCGCTTTATAACCGCACGCGTCCCATGGGTGCAGCGGGGACCTGGGATGCCGGATACAAGTACACGACGATTCCATTTTTGGTGGACGACGTAACGCCTTCCATTACCGCGCTCGAATCGGGCCCCGAATTGCTGCTCGTGGTTACGGAAAAGGTGGCTGCGAAGCCCTTGTATTGGCTCACTCGGAGCAATGGTACATGGAGTGCGCCTGCTTCGATTTCTGGGGCTTCATCGATTGAAACCGCGTTGTTGGCGTTGCCGGGTGGCGGAGCGATTCTCGCATATCGGGATTACGTCACGAATGCCATTTATTGGTCACGTTTCGATGGGACGATGTGGACGAGTGCGCTGGAAATTCCCGGCGGAATGACGACAAAGTCAAAACCTGTCCTTGCATTTGGAGCTGGCGATGCCGTCGCGGAACTGCTATTTGTGGATACGGCGGGCCAAGCAAAACATGCCCGTTTGCATAAAGGCGCGGCGAATTTCACAATGCCGACCATGATTCCGGGAGCCGCAAGTCTCACGGGTATCGGAGCGGCAACGAATCTTTGAGGGGGGGTGGCAGATGAAAACCTATGAAAGAAGCTTCTCCCACCTCCTTTGACCTTCGGAACATCGATATCGAAGGCTTTTTGGCCGAAATCAAAACGCTTCGCCGCGAAATCGATGATTCGCTTTGCGAAGATGATTTGAAACACCTTTACAAAATCGAGCGTTGGGGCCGCACGTGTACCGCCCTTGGATTGCTCGGTGCAGGTATCGCCCCCAATCCGGCGAGCGCGATTTTGCTTGCGGTTGGCCGGTCCACACGCTGGATCATCATGCACCACGTGGGACATCGCGGCTACGACAAAGTCCCCGGTGTGCCGCCCGAACGCACCAGCAAAGTGTTTGCCCGGGGAAATCGGCGCTGGATTGATTGGTTCGATTGGATGATTCCCGAAGCGTGGATCTACGAGCATAACGTTCTACATCACTCGTACACCAATGAACTTCGCGATCCGGACCTCATCGAGCGAAACTCCGAGTACGTCCAGAAATACCCCAAAGCCGTTCGTTATGCATTGCTTGGGCTCTTGTCCGTGACGTGGCGATTTTCGTATTATGCGCCGAGCACGCTCGATGTGTACCGAGATCGACATGGGGATCGCGAACACAAAGAGAAGCAAAAAAGTCGAAATGCCGAGCTGATCCTCGATTGCTATTTGCCTTATGCGGCCCTGCATTTCGGCCTCATGCCGCTTTTGTACATGCCGCTCGGTCCTTGGGGCGTCTTCAGTGCATTCTGCAATTCGGTCGCCGCCGAAGCATTGAGCAACTTGCACACGTACGTGGTTGTCGGGCCGAACCACGCCGGCGAAGACATGTATCGATTCGACGATCGTCCCGCATCGCGCGCCGAACATATCGCGCGTCAAGTGATTGGTTCGGTTAATTATGCAACGGGCGACGATCCGAGCGATTTCTTGCACTTGTGGCTCAATTACCAAATCGAGCACCACATTTGGCCTGACTTGCCCATGCGCCAATACCAAATCATCCAGCCCAAAGTCCGCGCCCTGTGCGAAAAATACAAATTGCCCTACGTCCAAGAGAGCGTCTTCACGCGGTTCAAGAAAATGATCGATATCGCCGCTGGAAATACCACCATGCGCCGCGGGGTTCGTCGAAACGAAAAAGCGGTGCCGGCGACGGAAGCACCTCCGGTCGAAGCGATGGGTTGATTCAATCCAGGTAAATTCAAAATTGCACCAAAGCCGCAGCCCGAAGGTGTGTCGATCGCTTTATGCGTAATCGACTTCTGCTGGGTTTTGTCGGGTTTATTGGGATGGTGGGTTGTGCGGGCGAACAGGCGCAACCCGTTGCGCCGGGGCCGGCGTCGAAGCATTCGTTTCCCGAAGCGATGAAAATGCTTTGCGATGTGGACAAACTGGCGAATTTGTCGCCGGATGACGATTTGCTGGAAATTGGTCGCAAACGCTCGGCGTGGCTTTCGGATGAAGTGGACAATGGCGACTTCAGCGAATTCCGCACGCTCGTGAGTGTCAAAGGTCCCGAAGAACAAGCCGTCAAAATTCGGGCGAAAGCGAAGGAAATCGGCATTACTGCGTGCCCGCTTGCCGATTCGATCGAAGCGAATCCGACCGGTGTTCTCGTTCCGTGAAACTCCTCCTCAATGCGTAAATTTGGGTAGCGGCGCCGGGCGAGCGAAGAGTCCTAACGAGACAAACTCGCCCGGCGGTACGAACTCGTCGACTTCATGATATTCGGCGCCGTAGTTGCGGGCCAACCAATGGATACACGCCTGCGTGTGTTCATTGACGATTCGGTATTGAATTGAAAGGTCCAGGCAATACCGGTAGGCCCAACGCGCCTGCTGTTTCGCGATTTCGCTGGGAGACTCTTCCAACCCGCTGCGGTACTCGCCCCTGAGTTCCTTGTATGAAAGATCCGTGCCGGGCACGAGACCTATGGCTTTCCATTCTGTGGGAATGGGCATCCTGAGGCTTTCCAGCACGAAGCTGCTCCAAAGTTTTCCAACCCGTTCCGCCGCGGCAATGGCCCATTCACGCGATGGATGCGTCATATTCGTGTTTTCGGGCGCAATTGGATCGCCAATGATAGGAGCTTGGGGTGCATTCGGATCCCCACCCAAGAGGCCAATCATTCCCGGTGGCGGAGGTGGAGGCGGAGGTTTTGGAGGCTCTGGCTTTGGCAATTCGAGGCCGAGCACGAATGCGTAAAGGCGATTCGCTTCTTCCACCAAGTATTTCCGCTGCTTATACCATTGTTCTCCCGGACCGTTAACGAACGCCATCACCGAATCACGATCGCCTTTTCCCAAGTACGCGGGCAACGGGAGACGATCGGCTTCGAATCGTTTTTGCTCGGCCATGTAATAATGAAATTCGGCGATGAGGTCCATCGTTTCAGGATACGTGGCGGTTGTTCGTGCCGGTTTTTTACCGGGCCAAACTCCGAGCTTCGGGACGAGCTTTTGCATGCGGAGGTATTCCGCATTCGCGCCTTGGTGGTCGCCGAAGTTCGCGAACAAACGAGCCAATCGTCCACGAGCTCGCAATTCGATTTCCCGAAGCGGCTGGACGTCGGCACTTCGTTTCTTTTCGGCCTCCGCAAGCCACTTCGCTTGGACCGTCAAAATCCGATTCAGCACAATCAAGGCATTGGGCCGGTCGCGTCGGCCGGCGAAACCGTCCGCCATCGTAAAGGCGATTTCGCTCCATTTATCGATATGTGCCGAGCCAAACCTGTTCTCGAATTCTCGCAGCGGCGATTCAATGTCGGATACTTTATCGTGCCCAAGACGCATTTCGAGAATGGCTGCCTGGGCGAATGCATGTGGCGCTCGAGGATCCTGGCTGAACTTGCCGGCAAATGCGGCGTACTCATGTGCGGCGTTGTCGAAATCAGCGCGAGCGAAGGATTTGTCCGCCTCCGCAAGCGTCGCATTGGGCCCAAGAGCCTCCTCGGCGAAGCTTACATTCGCAAGAAGCAACGTCGTGGAAAGGGCGGCGGCAAATAGCAGAATCGGGCGCACGGTCCTTTCAACACGTGTCCTCGATTTTCATTGGCTGGTTTCGGAAAATCTCACGGCGATCGCCGCGATGACGCCGGGGTTGGGCGGGGCAAACCAGCGGTGTCTCAAGGGACAAACGGGTTGCAATCGACAAACTGCACGTCGGCCGCCGAGCGCGGCGTGAGTTTGAAGTTGTTGAACGTGTACCCGAGGATGCCCGTGATGGACGTGAACGCCGAGTCGACAGGACAGGCGTTGTCGAGGCCCATGTTTTGAACCGCATCGGCGCATTGATCATCGATGCGCAGTCCTCCGGTCACCGTGAACTCGTCGTAGTCCATGGGGGCGTCCGGATTGACCACGGTGATCGCCACGCTGCCGATCTTGACCAGCATCGATTCGTATTGTTCGGCGAGCATTCCACCGGTCGCGATGTCTCCCGAGTTCATGATCGCGATCGGATCGAAGGGGAGCGTCGTGCCTGCATCGACGACCGTGACGATCGGGTTCGTGATCTCCGAGAGCGTGAAGTACTCGTCGTACGTGCCGGTGATCGTGACGCGATTGCCGACTTGCACGTCGGGCGTGGCCGTCGCCGTGAAGATGAAGAGGCCCGAGAACGGCTTGAGCGACGTGTCTTGCACGTAAAACCCGCGGCTCGATCCCGATGCCGCGCGCACGCCCGTCACATACGCGTCCTTGATGGTGACCGTCGTTTTGACGGGCGGATGTCCGGGGCTTGCCGGGTTGCGAAGGACGTCGATCGGAGTCGCCGGAGGCGGACAAATCGGCGTGCCGAAGTTTGGCTCGGCGCAATCGTCACACACGTCGCCGTGTCCGTCCGTGTCCTTGTCGGCTTGATCCGCGTTGGGCGTCTCCGGACAGTTGTCGAGGCCGTTGCTGATGCCGTCTTGATCGATGTCATTCGCGTCGACGTTCTTGCATGCGTCATTCGCATCGAAGGGACACGGATCGCAGACGTCGCCCTTCTTGTCGCCGTCGATGTCCGCTTGTTCGGTCACATCGAGCGGGCGGATGGGATTGAAAATCTTGGGGCAGTTGTCGAGGTCGTCGCTGATGCCGTCGCCGTCTGAGTCTGTCGCGGTGATGCCCATCGAGTATTCGGCACGCCACGGCACGCAGCTCGGTTCGTCTTTCGGAACTTCGTTGTTGCAGAAGAAGAGCGGGTAAATCGCTTCGCCCGCCGTGCGAATGCCGGCGAGCGTCGTTGCGCCGCCGATGTCCTGCGCGACGCAGGCTCGTTTGTCTCGACCGCACACCGGCAAAGCTTCGCAATTTTGGCCTCCGACCGCAGCGTCCGCGACGAGCGCGTCGTCGCCGTAGAGCACCTTGCCTCCGCGCATGACGAGGACGACGTCTTCGACACCTGCGGCGATGACCGCGCGATGATCCTTGCGATCCTTGCCGTCGAAGATCGCGATGTCCGCCACGTACCCGGGCTTGAGCATGCCCGTGATCGCGCCGGCACCACCGGCAAACGCGGCGTTTGTCGTGGCCATGCGCCACAAATCTTCATCCGTGAAGTGATTGTCGAAGTACAACGTGTTGAGTTCGTCGGCGCAGCGAAGCTCGCGAAGCATGTTCATCGAACCCGACGGCACCCAGTCCGTGCCCAGCGCGATGGGCACACCCAGCGTATCGAGCAGCGTGACGCTCGCCGTGTTGCCGTAGAGATCGACGTTCGAGCGCGGGGACCAAACGACCGACGTGAAGTCCTTCTGCAGAAGCTCGGCGTCTGCTGCGACAAACCCGACCGCGTGCACCATCGCCGTCTGCGGCTCGACGATGTCGTAAGTGCCTTGTTCCTGACAAACGATCTCGTTGTGCGACGCCTTGTCGATGCCTTCGGACACGTGCGGCACGTACGCTTCGATGTTCGCGATCGACGCCGTCGTCGTGGGACTCGGATACGAGCATCCGCTCTCGAGCATCAGGCCGCCGCTGTCCCCAAGCGGGAACGTGTCGGATTCCGCAGGAGGAATCGGCAAACCTTCGAGACGTCCGGACGTATCGAGGTTTCGCAACAAGCCGCCTTGAGCTCCCGCCCCAATGGTCGATGTCGCACCGCTCATGACAAACCGGAGTTCGGCAAAACGAACCACGTCGGCGCTGGCGCCGCTGTTGACCGTGATTTTGGGAAGTCCTGCGGCGGCATCGCCTTTGCGCCACTGATGGCGATGGGTGTAGCGAACGCCGTCGTGAAGCGCGGGAGCGTTGTTGGCGAACGTGATGTGATCGTGGGCGTTGATGAGTCCCGGCGAGACCACGCCGTCGGCGCATTCGATGACGGAGGCATCGGCGGCTGAAGGGGAGGCGCTGCAATCACACGCGACACATTCGATGTGCCCGCCTTTGTCGACGAGAACCTCGCCACGGTGGAACGTTTGATCAGGTGCGAGGATCGTTCCGCGGAAAAGTTTTCCCGACAAACCTTGTTTGGTGACTTGGCAAGTTCCCGATGCGGGTGGAACGAGCGGATCTCCGGGGCATTCGACGACGACGCCGCTGGGGATTCCCCCTTGGCCTCCGCTGCCGCCCATGCCGCCCATACCGCCCATGCCGGCTTCGCCGCTCGAGCTGCTGCTGGTGCTGCTACTGCTGCTGCCGCTCGCGCTGGTGCTCGTTTGTGTGGGTACCGGTTCGGCGCAGCTTGACGCGATGATCGCAAGCGGTCCGGCGAGTGCGGCGAGGTAAATCGACGTAGGGACGGAGTTCAAGCGAAGCTTGTGCATGCGCACATCGTACGTGAAGAACCGTTGGGATGCATGAGGTCGGTGGTGATGGTGGTTCGAGTATCGACGCGCCGATGGCTGCTTGTTAAAGAGACCGCCTATGAAGATTTTCATCGATTCGGGTGACCTCGCCGAGATCAAAGAGGCGCAAGCGATGGGTGTGGTCGACGGGGTGACGACGAACCCGTCGCTCCTTGCGAAGGCGGGAAAGCCGACGCGAGCGGTGATTGCGGAGATTTGCGCCGTCGTTGACGGACCCATTTCCGCGGAGGTCGTGGCGACCGATGCCGCAGGGATTCTGAGCGAAGGCCGGGACCTCGCGAAGATTCACAAGAACGTCGTCGTGAAAGTGCCGCTCATCGAAGACGGGTTGAAGGCGGTGCGTGTGTTTACCCAAGAGGGCATCAAGACGAACGTGACGCTGTGTTTTTCGGCCTCGCAAGCGCTTCTCGCCGCAAAGGCGGGCGCTACGTACATCTCACCGTTTGTCGGAAGAATCGACGATATCTCCGGCGACGGCATGGAGCTGATCGGGCAGATTGTTCAGATCTACAAGAACTACAATTTCACGACGGAAGTGCTCACGGCGAGCGTGCGGCATCCGGTGCATTTCGTTCAGGCGGCGATGATCGGCGCGCATGTGGCGACCTTGCCGCTCAAGGTCATCAAGCAGCTTTTGAAGCATCCGCTGACGGACCTTGGGCTCGCGCAATTCCTCGCGGACGCGAAGAAGATTCCTCAAAGCTGACGTGAAGCGTACCTCTAAGACAAACCCGCCGGCGGCGGGAGCCAAATTGCCTTCCGGGCGAGAAATCGCCCGGATCCCGAGCACCGTCGATGTGACCACGCGCGGTGGACCTTTCGCGGGCGTGTCGAAGGCCGTGATTCAGCGGCGCGCGATGAAGATGCTGGAGCATCTCGATTTGCAAGGCGTCGAGCTGAGTCTGGCGCTGGTCAATGACGCGGCGATTCACGAACTGAACAAGACCTATCGGAATAAGGACAAACCCACCGACGTGCTTTCATTTCCGCTGCATGAGCGACCTGCGGGGTGGAAACCCAAAGGCGCGAAAGGGACGGAAATTGGCGCGGGCTTTCCTTTTGATGGGCCAATCGGGGACGTGATCCTCTCGATTGATACGGCCAGAAGGCAGGCGGATGCCGCGGGGCGACCGTTAGTCGATGAACTGACGATGCTCTTGGCGCACGGGTTATTGCATCTTCTGGGTTACGATCATCGCAACGACGCGGAAGATCGCGAAATGACTGCGCGTACGCGAGAGCTCGAAGCAGCAGGATCCGCACCGCGAAAAAAATAATTCGCACGTCGATAATGAGATTTGCACTTGCCCGACTGCAAATCGCCTGTTAAACGGTGCGCCGCTCGTGTCCGGGACGTTTTGTATATGAGCTATTTCGAGCGACCGTCTCGCATTCCGCGGTCGTTTTTGAGG
>CAYSYX010000011.1:38978-58243 GCA_964435055.1 uncultured Polyangium sp.
GAGGACAGGATGCCCTCGAACAAGCTGACGAAAGCCCAGATGGTGACCGCTCTCGCCGAGAGCACTGGCCTCGAAAAAAAGGCCGTGAACGGCGTCCTCGACGCGCTCTCGACGCTCGTTGCCAAGCAACTTGGATCTGACGGTCCTGGCGAGGTTACGATCCCGGGACTCGTCAAGCTGAAGGCAAAGGCTATTGCTGCGACCAGCGATCGTCAGGGCGTGAATCCTTTCACGAAGGAGCCCATGACCATCAAAGGCAAGCCGGCAAGCCGCAAGGTGCGCTCAACGCCCGTCAAGGCGCTCAAAGATCAGCTCACGGGCTGATACTGCGCCTCATAAAATCTTCGGCCTGACGAATAAATAGCGGAGCCACGAACAAATTCCGAATTCGGATTTTCCCGAAGGAAGAATTCGTTCGTGGTTACCGAAAAGAATCCAAAACGTCATTTACGGATTGGATTCTTTATGACGAGCCGACTCGAGTTTCATCACTCGCGTCGGCTTCGTTTTTTTCGGAGATTGAATTGCCGGCCGAAGGGGCCGCTCCGCCTCGCCGTCGTTCGCGCCAAGCGAATCCCAACACGGCGATTCCCAGCAAGCCCGTGATCGGCCAGTCGCCCCAGCGTCCATAAAGCGTGAGCGACGACGGACGCAGTTTGGGCGTCGCAATCATCGTCGAAGCTTTGGCGGATTCGTCTCGTAAAACCTCGACACCTCGGTCGTCGACCCAGGACATCACGCCGAGATTCACCGAACGCACGAGATGAAGACGATGCTCGATCGCGCGCATGCGGGCTAAACGCGCGTGCAGTTCCGGCTCTGCCGACCCCAAGAACCAAGCGTCGTTGGTCACGTTCACCAAGAGGTTGGGTTGAGCCTCGCGAGCGATCCGTCGACCGACGTTGGTGAGCGTATCTTCGTAGCAGTTGAGCACGCCAAACCGTACCGGCTCGCCCTCGTGCGTAAGGACGAGCGCTCGAGCCTCCGTTCCTGGGACGAGTCCGCCGCTCTTCTGAAAAATGCGCCGCAACCAAGGCAGATAGCTGCCCAAAGGTATTGTCTCGCCAAACCACAGCAACTCGAGCTTGTCGTAGGTGGGTTGCAGGGTGCCGTCAGGTACGATGAGCGTCGCGGAATTGCGACTGTTGCGCTCGAGTCGACCGTCTTCCGTTCGCTTGGGTTGCTCAACGGTGATCAAGCCGAAAAGAATCGGGCCGTGAAGCGTTTTACCAAGAACCGATCGCGGACCTCGTGGGTTTGTCGAGGTACCGTAGTCGAGGACATACGGATACGCGGCTTCGGGCCAAACGGTCAGGTCGACGCCTTGCGCTTCGGCGTCATTCGTCAGCTTCTGCAGGTTCTGCAAAATGCCTGCGAAATTCTTTGGATCCCAACGATCATTGGGGCCGACGGCTTGATTGATCAGCGCGACGCGCATCGTGCGTGCGGAGGCTGAATCGTCGGAGAGCGCATGCATGCGCCACGTACCGTAGAGAGCGAGGCCGGCGAGGAGGCCGAGCGCCGCACCTGCCGGCGCGACAATGGCTTGACGAAAGCATGATCGGCGGAGCTCTGCCGACGTGGCGTTCTTCGCAGCTCGCGCCAGGAGGGCGCAGGCAACGGCAAAGAGGACCGACACGCCACGTTCACCAATCACGTCGGCGAGCTGCACGAGTGACGTCCACGGACAAACGATACCTGCAGGAGTCCAGGCGAAAACGGACGGCAGCGAAACGGTGACCATCGTTCCCGCGGCAAACGCCACTTCGAGCGGCACACGAGCTCGACGTTGCAGGAGGTTTGTCACGGCTGCACCGATGCCCCAAAGCAGCGATTGCGCCGCCGAGAGCAAGACGAGCGCGACGACGCCTGCGGCAAATCCGAGCGGCGTAAAACGCTCGACGACACCGGGCACGAAGCGCATCCCCACGATGCTCGCCACGGTCGCCCATACGACGCCTCGACCCAAGGCTCGCCACGCAGAGGGAGCATCGTCGAGAGCCATGGCCAGCATGGCCAAACCGATGAAGAGCGCTGGATAGATGTTTGTCGGAGGCGTCGCAAGGGCGGCGATGGCGCCACCCAAAATCGCGAGGAGCAGTTTGTCGTGGCGCTTGATTCGTTCCATGCGAGCAGCTCGAAACCCTACGCGATTGTTCTACCTTGCGTAGTCGAGTCAGGCGACTCGCAGCGCCAAATGTTCAAAGCGGGGTTTGGGGCGTAGAGCGCCAAAGGCGACTCGCAGCCCCAAATGTTCAAACGTGTGTTGGAAGGAGAAGGGAGAAATGCAGGAGGTGGGGAGCGATCACCACCAAAGCGTCATGCCGCCGCGGAACAAGGCGCCGCCGGACTTGTTCGACGTTTGTCCGGTTTCGGCATTGATGAACTCGGGTGTCGCGGTCGACGTGGCGGGTTTGTCCGAGCGATGATGCATGCCATCGTCGATGTCCGAACGGCTGCGCATGAAGCCGAGAAAGTCGACGTTGAAGGCAAGACGCTTGGTCAAACGGAACTCGAGGCCCATGCCGAGTTGTCCGCCGAAGTATTTGTATTCCGCGGCGTAACCGTTGCCGTCTTTGGCCGCGGTGAGCATCGGGCTGGGTTCGTCCGAGCGAACCGACGCGCTCGACCAATTGACGCCGCCCATCACGTAAAACTGCGAGCGGCTGCGTGGATTGAAGTAGAAGATGCCGTTGACCGAGAACGGTGTTTCAACACGATCGAAGCCGTTGAAATCGGTTCCACCGACGACATCGAAGCCGGCGTCGAGGGCAAACCGGGCCCACGGGCGATACCGCAAGCTCAAACCAAAACCGCCCATGCCGGCGTCGCGAGCGGGGGTCATGTCGCTGTTGCGATCGCCGCCGAAGCTGACGCCTTCGATGCGGGCGTTGAGGCCCCATTCGGAACGCCAACCCCGTTGGATGGAACGAACTGCCGGCGCAGCCGAATACGTGCGAACGCGGGTTCGTCGCACGACAACCGGAGCTTGGCGCACGTGCGTCTTGCGCACGACGTGGGTTCCGCCCGGCGCGATGATGACGATTTGAGGCGGCGGGCTCGAGGTTTGTCGTTGATAAACTACGACCGGAGGCGCCCCGGGACGTCCGATGACTGCGGGTTCGTCCTCCGGAACCGGCAACGACTCCGCTGGCGGCGGCGGGGGTACGGCATCGGCTGTGACGGCAACGTCAACCGACGGTGCCGCTGCATCGTTTGCCGCGCAAAACCACGCGCCGGGTGGGCAGTCTTGCGCAAAAGCGGTGAGCGGTTGGCTCAACGTACCGGCCACGATCAAAGCTGGGGTCAAGTAACGGCGCATGGGACAACTCCTCTTTCTACTTGCAGCCTAGCAACCTGAATGCCATCGGCCAGGGCGCGTTGACAGACGGATTGCACGTGATCTCGTTCCAATCGTCGTGCATCGTCCGTCACGGGGGGCTGTAGTCGAAGGTTCACACATCACGAAAAGCCCTTCTCGACATCAGGATATCCGAGGTCCGATAACACGGGTAGCGGTGAATGCCCGCTCTTCCACAACCACAAACGCTCATCGTCGCCCCGCCTTTCAGTCATGAGTCTGCATACGAAATCCACGGTCGCAGCCCAATCGATGCCGGTTTCACTCGACGGTCGTCGTAACAACCCTCCGAGAGTCACGCTGAAGGCGGGACACGTTCGACCCGTGTGGACGGGACATCCATGGGTATTTGCTCAAGCCATCGCGCAAATTGAAGGAGGAGCGGTCGCCGGCGACGAAGTCATGGTCGTCGATCCGCGAGGCGCCGTACTTGGCCGAGGCTTGTACACGCCGCGATCCGCCATTCCCGTGCGCATGTTCACGCACGACAATACGCCCATCGATGGAGCCCTTTTGCGCCGGCGCCTCGAGCGGGCGATTCAACATCGACGTGACCTTGGCTTTCCCAGTCCGGCCCATGGGCACGAAACCAATGCGTATCGATTGGTTCACGCCGAAGGTGACGGCTTGCCAGGACTCGTCGTCGACGTGTTGGGGGACGTGCTCGTCGTTCAGATCGGAACGATTGGGATCAAACGCCGCGAAGGTCTCGTCTTCGACGTGCTGACCGAGGCGCTTTCTCCGCGCGCCATCGTCGACCGTACATCGGCACAGCTTGCCAAAATCGAAGGCTTCGAACCGGGCGTCGGTGTCGTTCGAGGAGATACGTCGCTCGATCGATTCAGCTTCGTCGAACGAGGACTGCGTTACGACATTCCTCTTTCGCTCGGGCAAAAGACAGGGTTTTACCTGGACCAACGGACGTTGCGGGCACGTATCGAACAGCTGGCTCAAGGCAAACGTGTGCTCGATGCGTATTGCTTCGTCGGCACGTTTGCGATGGCGGCGGCACGCGGTGGAGCGACGGAAGTCGTGGCCGTCGACGAAAGCGCATTGGCCGTCGAAGTCGGCGCCGAGTGCGCCCGCCAGAACGGTTTGTCGGGGCGAATCAAGTTCGAACGCTCGGATGCGCGCAAGGCCCTCACGCGGGCATCTCAAGAAGGCGGGTTTGACTTGGTCATTTGCGATCCGCCCAAATTGTCGCCCACGCGAGGATCGAAAGACGGCGCGCTCGGCGCGTATCGAGCTCTCGTCACAGCCGGGTGCAAAGCGACTCGAGCCGGTGGGATTTTCGTGATGTGCTCATGTTCCAGCGCCATCACGCTCGACGATCTCACGCGGGCGCTCGCGATGGGTGCGCGTGAGGCGCGTATGCATGCCGTCGTGTTCGATCGTCACTTTCAAGGTGCGGATCATCCGGTCAGCGCAGCATTTCCCGAAGGGCTCTACTTGAAGAGCCTCATCGCCCGCCTCGAGGCGTTGTGATGGAACGACCGCAGCCGCTCGACACGCTCACACCGGAAGAAGCGCAGAACTTGAACGGGCTCGTGTTCGACCTCGACGACACGGTGCTGGATCACGGTTCGCTTTCCGAGTCTGCGTACTGCGCGCTTTTTCGTTTGCGAGAATCGGGGTTGCGACTGATTGCCTGCACGGGACGTCCGGCAGGTTGGGCGGAGCTCGTGTTGCGGCAATGGCCCATCGATGCCGCCATCGCGGAGAACGGCGCGGTTGGTCTCGTAAAACATTCGCAAGTCGCCGCCGTGTCGCGGATCGTAAGGTTGTTTCCGACAAACATCACCGAAGCGGAAGTCGAGCAAGAAAAACTCCGCTCGTTGGCGCGTGAATTCGTGGCCCGTTTTCCCGAGGCGGCGCTTGCGGATGACAACGCCGCGCGCTGGACGGATGTGACGATCGACATCGGCGAACATCGAATCGTTGGAGCTGAAACGATTTCGGCCATGCGCTCCGAGGCTTCGGCGCTGGGCCTCACGACGTTTGTCTCGAGTGTTCATCTGCACCTGTCCGGCAGGGCTGTGGACAAGGCGCTCGGGACGCTCCGGTTGCTCGAGACCGGGTTTGGCGAGTCAAGAGAAAGTGCGTGTCGGGTTTATGCGTTCGTTGGGGACAGTGGGAACGATGCGAGTGCTTTCGCCACGTTTCGGACGACGTTCGGTGTGGCGAACGTCATGAAGTACCTTGCCGCATTGCCGAATCCCCCGAAATTTGTGACGAAAGGTGCCATGGGCTCCGGTTTTGCGGAGCTTGCTTTGCGGTTGACCTCGTTTCGATCGTGGCCGTCATCACGGAGTACGCATTGACTTCGGACCTTCGGGGACGAGAACGGGCAACAAACTTTTCTTGAATTGGCTATCGTGGCACGGCCGAAGTGGCTCTTGGCCTGGCGGCATGCATAAACTATCGGCTCCGCATTGAGGTTGAAGTGTGGCCGCGGGGTATTCCACAGCGGTACCACGTGGCTCGACTCGTGTTCATCGGTTGAATGGCATCTCGCACTCCCGCTCCTGGCTCAATCGTCGACAACAAGTACCGCCTTGCTGAACGCATCGGTGGTGGCGGGATGGGTCATGTCTTCAAAGCGGAGAACGTGCTCGCCGGACGCTCCGTAGCGATCAAGTTTTTGCATCCCGAATTGGCGGAAAACTCCGAGCTTGCGCAGCGATTTTTTCAAGAAGCGCAGGCGGTCAACCGCATTCGGCATCCCAACATCGTCGACGTCATCGACGCGGGTGTTGGTGAAATGGGCCCGTACATCGTGATGGAGCACCTCGAAGGCGAGGCTGTGGGTTCATCACTTCAACGTCTCGGTCGTTTCGATCTCGATGCCGCGGTGGCGACGGTCGTACCGATCCTCGAAGCGCTCGATGCGGCTCATCGCGTGGGCATCATTCATCGTGATCTCAAGCCGGAGAACGTGTTCATCGCGTTCGATCCCGGACGCGGTCAAGCCGTCGTTCGATTGCTCGATTTCGGCATTGCGAAGGTGATCGATTCGAGTGGTCCATCGCCGCGAACACGCACCGGCGTGGTGTTTGGCACGCCAGACTATCTCTCCCCCGAGCAAGCCACGGGCGATGCGCCGATCGATGGTCGAAGTGATCTCTTCGCTGTCGGCGTGTTGCTCTACGAACTGCTCACAGGGACGCGACCTTTCCGTGCACCTACGGCTGTCGCCACGGCATTTCGAGTGGTTCACGCGGAAGCTCCGACGTTGTCTGCGGCGGGTGTGAACGTTGATCCTCGCCTCGAAGCCGTCGTGTCGCGCTTGCTGCAAAAGGATCCGATGAAGCGGTATGCGACCGCCGGCGAAGTGGCTCGTGAGCTCGAGAAATTCTGCCCGGACGCCGCGAAACGAGTGCTGGCGTTGGGTCGCATCATCAACGTCAATCGTCGCGTTGCATTGACGCCGCCTCACATGCCGGCCGTGTCGGCAGGTGTCGTTCCCACGAATGTTGCGTCTCCGCCTCCGCCTCCGCCTGCGCTTCCCGATCTCGACCGACCGTTGCCGTCCGCGCGTGAGCCGCGATCGCTGCCGCGATCGGCGTTCAACGATCTTCCGGTTCCATCGGTCGCCCATGGCTCGACGCGTGTTGTGCCGATGGCGCCGTCAGCACGAGCCCCGCTCGAATCGAGTCCTTCACGAGGCGAGTCGGTCCACACGACGCGCAGTGTGGTGGATCCTGCGCCGCCTGCGCCGCGACCACCGCTCAATCCGCGTTTGTCCACGCTGACGAGCGCTCCGAGTTTGGCGGCGATCAATGCCGGTGCCGCGCAGGCACAGAAGCCCGTTCGTTCCAGTACGCCGCAGCCGCGATTTCCGGGCATGTATCAAGTTCGCGGGGCTGTGCTTCGAGCGGTCGACAAAGCCGTCATCGAGGACGCGGGACAACGGGTGCGGGATCAAATCATCGGGCAGCTGCCGCAACGATATGCCGATGACTTTCTGAACGACTCGATCAACGCGCTCGTGGCTTACGATCTCGAAGCGCTCGATGCGTACATGGAGCTTGCGGCTTCAGCTTTCGCGCACGAACCGAATCGGTGGCGAATGCTGGGTCGTTCGGCGATCGGCGGAGAACTTCACAACACGGTGCGCAGCGTCCTTCGTCCTGCGCCGGATTTGCAGATCGCGGTTCGTCGAGGGATCTCGATTTGGTCGCGGCTCTTCAGTTTCGGTTCGTGGAAAGTGGGACCATCCGCGCCGGGCCGCGTGTTGTTGCAGGTCGGCGAATTCGATCCGGCGACGGCGGCCTTGCGCATGTGGGTCGTCGGAGTCGTCGAAGAGACTGCGCGACGAGCCACGAGTTACGACGTACGGGTGAACATCGTCGCCGGTGAAGTGGCGTTTACCCCCGAATTGTCGTGTGAACTGTTCTGATTTCGGACCGGGTTTGTCCTAGTAAATCAGATTGGAGTGCAAACGATCGCATTGTTTGCACTCCAATCGAATTTGGGGTTTGGGGCGAAGGACGGCGAAGTTCGTCCGATGCTCCGGACGTTCGACGTTCGAAATCAGGTGGGTTTTTCCGATTGATAACAGCCTCGGCAATACACCTTTTGTCCTTCGGCCGGCTTGAAGGGCACGGTGGATGCCGCGCCGCACGCGGCGCAGGTGATGTCGGTCGAGATTCGATTTCGCGGACGTGCCGCCTCGGCATCGTTGCGGTTATTCGCGAATCGATCGCGATTGGGACGCCCTCCTCCGTACGGTCTGTCATTCTGGAACGAGGGGGCGCGGTAATTTCCATCCGTCGCGGGACGACGTGCGGCGAATCCCGGTTTCATCGACCAACCGCTGCGTGCCGGTTGCCCGGCGAAATGCGGATCCGGCATGGGACTGCGATACTCGTTGACGTCTCCGGTGCTGCGATGACCACCCCACGAGCCTGAGGGATTGGTTTGTCGCGGACCACGAGGGCCGCGCGGGGCATGATGTCCCTGGTTATCCCCGCGATATCGTTCCTGATTCGCCGGGCGCGCACGCCAACAGGGCTTGCACATCGTGGGCTTGGTCGTGAGCCCGCGTTCTGCACGGGCAGCAGCGGTTGCGGCTGAAAAAACGAACGTCACACCGCAATTCGCACACACCAGTTCTTCGTCTTTCGGCTGCTCCATGGCTCTCGGTCGTTCCTTCGCCGGTGTTTTCGTAGTTTGCCCATCTTACCCGGGGTTTGGAGTGACGAGCACCGAAGGCGACTCGAAGTTCCAAAACGGCAACGTGGTGTCAGGGATGGGAGCAGAGTGGCATGAGCCCCGGTCGGGTCAAGAGTCCTTGATTTCTCCGTCCTGGAGAAAATCACGCGCATCCTCGAGTCACTGCGTTTTGTAGGGCTCTTGCAACCCGGTCAGACTTTGAATGCGTGCCGAGTCATGACGATGTGTCGCGTCGTGATTCGACAGTGCTACAAGGGGGGCGGTGCTACCCGTTTCATTGGAATCTGTGGGGCAATTTCCTGCATTCCGGCGATGAACGAGAACATTCGAACTACGCGATGAGCCAAGTTTCTTTGCATTTCAGTGTTGCGGACTTCGACGCCTACGCTCCTGAAAAGGCGACATCGAAGGCGTTTTCGCGTCCGCGACTCGAGGTCAAACAACGTTTCCTGTCGTGGGCGCGTCGAGTCGTCGCTCGCCTCGCCGCGCTTGGAATCAGCGTGGAAGTGCACGGTTCGGACGAGCATCCGACACTGCGCAACAAGAACCACGTCGACTGTCAGTGGGTGTTTTTCTCGCGCGACCATGAAGCGCGCGAACATCTCGATCGACTCTTGGATGCGGAACGAACGATCTCGGCCGCCATCGATGATCCAAGCCCGTTTGCTCGCCATGCCTTCCTGGCCCTCAAACTGGATTCGTTGCGGGTCGAGGTTTGTTTTGCCGTACATCCCGAAGCCAAGGTCGATGTCGACAACCTGCGGGCTCGTTTGACCGCGAACGCGGAAAAACACGACGGAGTGCACGAACTGACGGCCGAACTGACGACCGCGTTGCATGGTTTGCCCGAGGAGTTTGTCATCGGCGTCGGCGACGAACGAGTCACCGCCCACGCTGCCAGCCCCGCGGCGATCGAAGCGCTGCTCGAGCGAGCATCCGCAGGCCAAGTGCCGCTGTGGATCGGCTGGTCGGTGCCTCGCGACGTGGCGTTGGAGCATGAAGAATCCATCGGTGAACAGCTCGAAGATGCGTTGATCGCACTCGCTCCGATCTACCAGCTCGTGAGTTGGTCCCGACAAAACGATCGGATTGCGCTGGATCGGCGCCTCGAAGGGATCGAGCAGCAGCGGGCGCGGACGCATGCGGAGGTCGAAGCGCAAACGGAGAAGTGGCGCGCGGAGCAAGCTGCCGCTCGCGAGCGATCGCAGTCCGAAGCTCGGGCCCGCGGCGAAGAAGCTGCACATCTTTCTGGGGTTGGTCGAAACGTACCCCGTCGTCCGTCGCTCGATTCTTTGTTCAAGCCCGGTTCGGGGCCTGCGGCAGCACGCGATTCACGTGATTCACGCGATTCACGTGAGCGACGAGAGGTTCGGGATTCCGAACCAAAGAGAGCCGTGGCTGCTGAAACCAACAAGCCTCGGGAGAAGTCCGAAACCACGCCGCGTCCTCGTCCTGTTGCTCCCGTCGCTCCCGAGGGGGCTGCCGAAGCCGCGCCCGTTCGTTCGGGAGGACAAACTCCCGCTGCGCCGTTGACGATCGAAAAAGGGACGCGTGTGCGCGTGTTGCGAGGTGCATTTGCCGACAAGGTTGGTGTCGTGAACGAGGTCGACGGCAAAGGTGCGGCGCGAGTGATGCTCGGTCTGTTGTCGGCGCGTGTTGATTTGGCCGATCTCGAAGCCGTTCACGACACTCGCGAACGCCCGGCACTTCACAGCTCTCATCGTAAGCCTGCGAGTCCCAAGGCGCGTTGATGTCGGCGCCTCGTCCTGCGAGTTATCCGGTTGGTCTTGGCGACCAATTTCGGCGCAACCTTGGGCTGTACGTCGCGGGGGCGGTGTTTCTCGCGGCGCAACAGATCCTCATGGCGCGGCGCGATTTTCTCGTGCGCGACGCGGTCAACGCGGCTGAATCGTCGCTGGCGGATGCGGCCATTCAAGACGCGATTTACATCCTGGTCGTGAGCATCGCGGCCTTCATCGTCCGCGTCGCTTCGCGTTACACGATGTTCACCGGGGGACGCAACGTCGAGTACGAGCTGCGAGCGGCGCTTCTCGATCACTTGCACAAGCTCGGCCCGGCGTTTTTCCGGAAGATGCCCACGGGCGACATCATGAGTCGCGCGACGAGCGACTTGCAGCAAGTGCGGCTTTTGCTTGGGTTTGGCATTCTAAACGTCGTCAACGCGTTGCTCGCTTTCGGCAGCGCGATCTACGTGATGCTCAGCAACAGCGTTCGACTCACGCTTGCTTCGTTCATCACGTTTCCCATCTTGATGCTCATCACGCGTTCGTTCTCGACGCGCATGTTTCAACACATGCGCCAGAACCAAGAGGCGCTCGGCAAGATGAGCGATCGCGTGCTCGCGAGTTTGGCCGGGGTGCGTGTCGTTCGTTCGTTCGCGCTCGAAGAAACGGAACGAGCTGCGTTTGGCGTGGCAAACGATGATTACATCGACAAGAGCCTGAAGCTGGCGCGTATTCGAGGTTCGATGCAGCCCATCATGGGCTCGGTTCTCACGGTGGGAACGCTCGTGGCGTTTTTCTACGGCGGGTACCTCGTGTTCCAGCACGAGATGTCCAAAGGCGGCTTCCTGTCGTTTTATCTCGCGCTCGGGCGCTTGATTTGGCCGATGCTCGCCATTGGGTTTGTCACGTCCATTGTGCAACGCGGGCGCGCCAGTTACTCGCGGTTGCGTCAGATCTTCGACGCCGTTCCCGAGGTCGTCGACGGTCCGCTGCCGGCTCCTTCTGCGGTGAAGGGAAGGTTGCGCGTACAGAACCTTTCGTTTGCTTATGGCGAACGCAAGGTGCTCGACGGAGTTTCGTTTGACGTACCCGCAGGCAGCTCGGTCGCGATCGTCGGACGTACCGGATCGGGAAAGAGCACCGTGGCGACGTTACTCCCGCGGCTTCTTCCAACGCCCACGGCATCCATTTTTCTTGACGAACAAGACGTGTGTGAACTTCCCGTCGAGACGGTTCGTCGCAGCATCGGATACGCGCAACAGGACGCGTTTCTCTTCTCCACGACCGTGGCGCAAAACATCGGCTACGTGCTCGAAGAGTCCGATTCGCCGGAAGCGATGACGAAGATTCGAGCTGCCGCGGCCGAAGCCGGCGTTCTCGAGGAGATTGAAGGATTGCCCGACGGTTTCGATACGGTGGTGGGTGAGCGCGGTGTGCAATTGTCCGGCGGGCAGCGCCAACGAATTGCTCTGGCGCGTGCGCTCTTGCGGGAGCCTCGTGTGCTCGTGCTCGACGATCCGTTGTCGGCTGTCGATGCGAAGACAGAAGCGGCGATTCTCGGAGCGATCGAGCGGCAAGCGGCGAAGTGCACGTTGGTGCTCATCACGCATCGAGTCGCGGCGGCGAAGCGTTGTGATCGAATCGTCGTGCTGGAGAACGGTCGCGTCGTCGAGATTGGGACCCATGACGAACTCGTTCAAACGGGCGGCGTGTACGCATCGTTTGCCGAGGAACAAGAGATCGAAGCGAAGTTGGCGGAGTTTGGCGCGGAAGATATCGCCCCGACGATGATGGAGGCGCAGGTCGCATGACGACAAACTCGCCCCCCGCGGTTCGTCCTGCCGAAGGTGCGGCAGGAAAAACTCGAGCCGAGAAAGCGCTGGCCAAGTTCCACGAAGAAGATGGGCCGCGCGAAGGCTACGATCTCGGCATGTTGCGTGCGCTTTGGCCGTTCATGCGCCCGCACGCGAGGCCGATCGTCCTTTCCGTCACGCTGCTGCTCGTCAATTCGGCGTTCACGGTGCTGTCGCCGCTCGTGACTCGGCAGGCTTTTAATGCGCTCGATTTGCCCAATGGATTCGGCACGTTCGCGACATTCGGCGCGTTGCTCCTGGGCATGAACATCGTCGAGCAAGCGCTGGCGTTCCCGCAGCTCTACTTGATGCAGCTCGCGGGGGCGCGTGCGATGGGTGATCTGCGGGCGCACGTGTTTCGCTTCATGCACACGCGCAAGCTCGCGTTTTTCGATCGCACGCCGGTGGGACGTCTCGTCACGCGCGTGACCAATGATGTCGATGCGATCAACGAAGTGTTTGCATCGGGCGCATTCAACGCGATCGGCGATCTCGTCAAACTCGTCGGGATTGTCGCGGCCATGTTGCTGCTCGACTGGCGCTTGGCGCTCATCGCGTTCGTTGCGCTGCCTCCGGTCGCGTTGCTCGTCAATTGGACACGGCGCAAGTTGCGTGATGCGTTTCGGCGTATTCGATCGACGACGGCGCGAATGAACGCCTACTTGAACGAACAGATCTCCGGTATGGCGGTCGTTCAAGCGTACGCGCGTGAGGAGAAGGCGGCTTCCGAGTTTGACCGGATCAACGACGCGTATCGCCAGGCGAACAACCAATCGATCATCTTCGACGCGACGCTCGATGCGGCGATCGAGCTGGTAAACACGCTCTGTATCGCGACGATGCTTTGGTACTTCGGCGGGCGCGCGGTTCAGTCGCACGTTTCGTTCGGAACCCTGCTCGCGTTTGTCCAGTACATCGACAAGTTCTTCGTGCCGATTCGCGATTTGTCTTCGCGCTTCACGCAGCTGCAATCGGCGATGGCGGGAGCCGAGCGTATCTTCCAGCTGTTCGACAACACGGAAGAAGACGCGCCGCTGTTGAAGCCTGCGGCTGCCGTCGGTGCGTCCGATGTTGCGTTCGAGCTCGAGCACGTATCGTTTGAGTACAAAACGAATGTTCCGATCCTGAAGGATGTTTCGATTCGGGCTCGTCGAGGCGAGAAGATCGCGCTCGTGGGGGCGACGGGAGCGGGCAAGAGCACCGTGGCTTCGATTTTGCTGCGCCTTTATGAAGTGAAAGAGGGCGTGGTGAAGATCTTCGGCCGTGACGTGCAGGCGACGCCTCGTGATGAATTGCGACGCAACTTCGCGGTGGTTCCTCAGGAAGTGTTTTTGTTTCCCGGAACGATTGCGTCGAACATTGCTGCGGGGGACAAGGAAATCAATCGTGAGCGTGTGAAGCAGGCGCTCGAGCGAATCGGGGCGCTTGATTTATTCGAAAAGCGGGAAGGTGGATTGGACGCGAAAGTCCAAGAGCGCGGATCGAATTTTTCGGCCGGTGAACGACAATTGATTGCCTTTGCTCGGGCACTTTATCGCGACCCACCCATTTTGGTGCTCGACGAAGCAACGGCGAACATCGACAGCGATACGGAATCACGATTGCAGGCGGCGGTTTGGGCGGCAATGCAAGGTCGTTCCGCGCTGATCATTGCGCATCGATTGTCGACGATTCGAGCGGTGGATCGCATCGTGGTGTTTCACAAGGGACGCGTGGTCGAGCAGGGCAGTCACGAAGTGCTCTTGGCGCAAGGCGGCGCGTATGCGCGGCTGTATCAATTGCAATTCGGTCGTCATTCGGAAACCGGCGCGGCTGCCGAATAAACGATTACGCCCCACGCATATCCGATTCCAATTCACGGACAGCGGTTTTGTAGCCTTCGGGATCGGCGGAGCGAATCTCGATGAGGGCGGCGAGACGATGCAATCGCGCTTCGGCCAAATCGCTGCGGGTGAGGGCGTCACGCGCAACGTCTAATTGGCCCTGACGAACCTTCGTGGTGGCGCGTTGAATGGTTGCCGCTCCGATGACGAGCAGTAATGCGGAGACGCCGAGCAAGATGGTGACTTGTACCGCGGCATCGCTGGCAACGAGCGCTCGGAATGCGCTGATGGAGGCCAATACGACGACGCCGACGAGTAAGACGACGGTGCTGGAGATGGACAAGCGATCCATCCACGCGGCACGGGCCAATTGGCGCATGGCGAGAGCGCGCCAGAAATCGGCTTCGCGATCGAGGCGTATGCCCAGCGAAACAAGCGGATCCGCGCCGGCAATTTCGGGCAAATCGGCTTGCTCGAGCATTTCCGTGGTGAGCGACTTGGTGGGATCGTCGAGAGCTTTTTCCACGGAGCCCACGCCGGAACGCACGGCGTCGCCGACACGCCCGGCGACGGGGGCCAGACCGTTTTGGACGGCGGATCCCACTTCGCTCATGACGGCGCGAGCGGTTTTTCTTGGTTGACCTTCGGCCTGGGAGCGTTCGTCTTGACCCATGATTGGAAGCCTATTCCATGCGCCTCGGCGCGTTGGGCGGGGCTGGGGCATGACGAGAGCATAAACGAATGTGGGGGCGACGAATACTGCACATCATTTCACGATGCGCTGGACGGTCAATGCGCCGATTCCGACAAAGAGGGGCAGGCCCAAGGTCGCCGCCCATCGCGTCAAGGTGACGCGCGACCCGAGAATTCCCCATTCCATAGGTAATCGCATCAGGGAAAGCAGCGACATGGACGTCAAGTACGTCAATACCGCAGGCATTGAAGCGCCTCGATTGGCCAATGCACCGGCAATGGGCAATCCTATCGGACCTCCGCCCGGCGTGCATATTCCAGCGAGCCATGCGGTCGCGACACCTCGAATTCCGGATCCATCGCCGAGCCAAGAAGCAATGAGGGCGGGCGAAATCAACACTTCAATGCAGCCGGCAATGACGACGGCGAGGGCAATCATGGGGACCAGGACTTTCGCTTGTTCGCCCATGGCATTTCCCAATGCCGACCACTTATTTTCTCGCGCAATGAACCCGAGCAGCGTCAAGCTCAGGATGGCGAATACGACGAGCGCGCTTTTCATGCGATTGCTCCTTCCAATACGGTGACAAACCCTCGTTCTCCGTCCACCCGAATGCGAGCTCCGGAGCGTATTTTTTGCGTCGCGCCTTCCACTGCGACGACCGCTGGAATGCCAATTTCGCGAGCAATCACGCTGCCGTGGGTCATTTGACCGCCGACTTCCATCACCAGGGCGCCGGCGTGGCCAAAGAGGGGCGTCCATCCGGGATCGGTAAATCGAGCGACGAGAATTTCTCCCGCGCCAAGATCTTCAGTAGCGGGATCGTGGACGACGCGAGCGACGCCTTCATAGAGACCTCCCGAAACGGCTGTTCCCGCCAAACTATTTTGCGGCAAATCACGTTTGAGCGGCGGAGCAATGGTCTCGCCATCACTCGTCAGGACCGATGGAGGGGTCATCTGGGCATATCGATCGCGAAGTTCGCGGCGTTTGCTGACGAGCGATTGCAACGACGGCCTTCGCCGGGCTTGCACGTCCACCAGGGCGGCTTTTATTTCGGGCAATTCGAGGAACCAGACGTCATCGGCGACATCCAATGCCCCGGCTTTTGCGAGATGTTCGCCGACTTCGATAACCACGGAGCGCAAGAGATCGATCGCCTCGATCAGGTGGAATTTGTGGTGCTCGCGGGTCCCCAACATGACTCGTAGATAATCGATGAAGGTTGCGGTCATACGCGCGATGACAAACCCCAGAGGTTTGTCTCGAGCGGCATTCACAAGTTTGTCTCGGCATTCCTCGGCACGCTGAGCCAGAGTTTGATGCTGCGCACGTAATGCTCCGCGGGGGCGATCGAGCGAGCCGGCAATACTACGCAGTGGAATACGCGGATCTTCGCGCCATCGAGGAACGCCGGGGTCGATTTCGCCGGCGCTGCGATGACCGTACGTTTTCAAGAAAGCATCCCACGCATCAAAAAACGCGGCGCACGCCTCATCGGCGCGTAGTGTCTCGAGTTTCCGGACGGAATCGTCGGATTTGAGAGCAGTTACCAACGCCGGAACATCGCGGGCCAAATCGGCAAGATCGGCCAGGGCCATGTCCATTTCGGTGGTGATATTTCCTTCCAAACCTTGGAACAAAACTCGAGAATCGATTTCGGGGGCAATCCAGTTCGTCCACGCAGGGACGATGCGGCCGGCGAGGAGAGCCGGCATCAATCGGGGGATCACGTTGGTCATGAGTGTGGCGGTCAACGTGCCGAATTCGTCGAATATGACGTCGAATCGACTCTCGACGGAGTCGGCCGTTTGGAGGCGTCCTCGAAGTTGTGAAATGGGCCGCTGGAGTTCGGCGAGGTGAACGTCGCGCACTTGTTTTGGGTCTTTGCGAATGGTGCTGACCGCTTCGCCGATGAAGCGCAGAATGATGGGAATCACAAAGGGCAGGTCGCCACGCTCGGAGGTGGGGAGAGAACGGATTTCTTCTCGGGAAGCGGCGACTTTCAATCGCTCGGCAATGGTTTCGCTCGCCGATTGCAGCACGTTCGGGATGATTTTGTTGAACGGTTGACGCGACAATGCCGGCGTCAGATCAAAATAGACGCGTTCTCCGGCATTGCGGATCAGTGTCGACAAACCCGTTTCGGGGTCGCGACGTATGGGCACGAGTCGCGCCACCATGGACGCCCCGACTCGGCTCAGGGCGGCGGTATTGACTTGCATGTGTCCGAAACTCATCAAAACGCGCCATCCCGGAGGTGATTTGCCTTCGGGCATGGGCCATAACGTCGTAATGGGGCGCGATTGTAAAAGCCAAAGACGGTTTTTCTCGACAGCCCATTCGATGTCGACCGGCAAACCGGCATTCTGTTGGGCTTTTTGGCCGAGCGAGTGCATTTGCGCCAGGATTTCAGCGCTGAGCAAACCTTTGTCGACGTTCAACGGTTTCCCATCGGTTCCCATTCGTTCGAATACCTTGCCGTCGCGAGTTCGAATGCGATAACGTTCCGGCGCTGCATGCCCGGAGACGAATGCTTCGCCCAGACCGGAGACGGCCTCGACGACGAAGATATCTCGTCGATTCGATATCGGGTCGGCTGTAAAAAGGACGCCGGCAGTATCGGCATTCACCATCCGTTGGACCACGACGGCCATGGAAACGCGAGAATCGTCGAATCCGTGGCTTCGGCGATAGATCACAGCTCGTTCGGTAAATAGCGACGCCCAACAAGCGCGCAACGATTCCATCAATTCGTGCTCGGTCTTCATGTTGAGGTACGTGTCTTGCTGCCCGGCAAACGACGCATTGGCCATATCTTCGGCCGTGGCGCTCGAACGTACGGCCACGGGTGCGCTTTGCGTGATGGATTTCCAGGCGGCAATCACCTCATTCGTGAAAGCATTGGGAAACGTTTGGGCCTGGATGACTTCGCGCACGACACGTGCCGCTTCACGCAACGCGGGGCCTTCGTCGGCCGTTTGCACAAGGCTCACCACTCGTTGAAATTCTTCATTCGCACGGATCAACGTATCGAATGCTCGCGTGGTGACCACAAAGCCCGGAGGTACGGGCAAATCCGCATGCAATAGAAGATGCAGCCCCGCGCTTTTTCCTCCGCATTGGGAGACATCCGCGGCGGTGGGGTGATCGAGCGAGACGAGCAATGAGGACGGGATATCGTTGTTCATGGACGCGACCTTTCAATGCATTGGCAAGACACACCATTCAAGAAGAGCTGAACAATGGTTGAAGCATCGGGAAATTCCATTCCTTCGTGGCTGCGGTGAAGCATCCAAGCGCCGAACACCTGGCCCATGAGCGAGGCGGCGAGTTGTCTGGCGGAAATGGGGCGAAATTCATTTCGATGCCGCTCGAAAAAAGCCACGAGGGAGGTGGACATGCGTTCCTCCGCATGTCGCAATCGATGTAACTCCTGCATATCCGTGGGGCTGCGCATGAGGAGAAAGCGTAAGACAAAAGGACGTTCTCGGATGCGCTCGAGCAATGCCTCGACAAACGCTTCGAGCACCTCGACGGTGGGAGCATCGCGACGAAGGATGTGGCGCAATGGTTCGACAGGGAGTGCGGCGCGGAGGACTTCGCGGACGAGCGAATCGCGATCGGCGAAGGTACGATAAAGCGTGGCCGTCGACAAACCCGCCCGAGCGGCGACGTCTTCCATCGTCAATTCGGAAATGCCTCGCTCCGTGAGAAGGGCAATGGTCGCTCGGACGAATTCTTCGCGCGCGGTACGTACACCTTCGGAGCGCAGTTGAGCGATCTCTTTGGCCAGCGCCGGATTGGCATTGAGCCGTCGGTACAATGTGGCGCGAGACAACCCCGAGGGACGGGCCAGTTGAGCCAAGGAGAAGCCCGGTCCATCACGCGACCTTAATTTGCGAGCGGCAAGGAGGATGCGTTCTTCGTCGTCGTGAGACATGGAGCAAAGGATAGCTCGCAAGCCGTCTCAATGCGACTCTCACGGCGGCTCAATTTTTGGAGCAGTGGGCGGAGGGATGTTCAGCGGGAGGTGCTGTTTGTCTTTACGTATTGCGTCGGGTCGATGGGTTCGCCGAAATCACGCACCTCGAAGTGCACGTGCGGTCCGGTCGATTTTCCCGTCGAACCGACGGTCCCGATTTTATCGCCCTTGGCGAGCGTTTGTCCTGGTGTGACATTCAATTCCCCCAGGTGATGAAAGCGTGATTCGAGGCCATTGCCGTGATCGATGACGACCGCATTGCCCTTGTCGCCTTCATTGCCGGCGCTGCGAACTTTGCCGCCGAGCGGAGCCATGACGGGGGCTCCGGCTTCTTTGGCCAGATCGATGCCGGCGTGTTGTTCCACTTTTCCACTGAATGGGTTTGTCGCATCACCGAATGGCATGGTGATTTGCGCCTCGGTGACGGGACTCGTGGCGCGCTGCGCGGCGCGGGTCCGAACGCGCTCGCGCCATCTGCGATAGGTCGGCGATTCGGACGCACTGCGTTCGTTCCACATGCCGGACACGAGCGATTTGTATTGGGTGGTTTCATCGGAGAGCGGCTTTTGACCGCTCAAGTATTCCCGAACGCTTTGAGGTCCGCCATTGTACGCAGCGGCGGCCAATTC
>CAYSYX010000012.1:0-42954 GCA_964435055.1 uncultured Polyangium sp.
GCCATGGACGTGGCGCGGGAAACGAATGCGCTCAGAATGCGCGGCCAAGAGCCGACGGGCATCCAAGCGATGCAATACAAATTGGCGCAAAGGCTCGTTTTTCAGAAACTCAAAGCCGCCATTGGTATGTCCCGCGCAAAAACCTGCGTCAGCGGGGCTGCGCCGATCGCCAAAGACGTGCTCGAGTTTTTCCTGGGCCTCGATATCATCGTCAGCGAAGTGTACGGGCAATCGGAAGATACAGGCCCGACATCGTTCAACGTCGCGGGCAATGTTCGTCTGGGAAGCGTCGGGACGAAGCTCGACGGAATCGATGTCAAAATCGCCGAAGACGGGGAAATCTTGGTCAAAGGGCCGAACGTTTTTCTCGGTTATTACAAGGAACCTGCGGCCACGGCGGAAACACTGCAGGACGGTTGGCTGCATTCGGGCGACCTCGGCAAATTCGATTCCGACGGATTCTTGTGGATTACCGGTCGAAAGAAAGAAATCATCATTACGGCGGGCGGGAAAAACATCAGCCCGAAAAACATCGAAGAATCGCTCAAGAGCAATTCGCCCATTGCCGATGCCGTCGTCATCGGTGATCGACGTAAGTTCTTGTCGGCTTTGATTGTCATCGACCCGGTCGCCGCGGCAAAGATCGCCGGAACGACGGAGTCATCCATTGCGGCGCTCCGCGAAAATCCGGCGGTCGTTGCGGCCGTGCAAAAAGGTGTCGACGAAGCGAACAAGACGCTCGCCCGCGTCGAAACCGTCAAGAAATTCCACATTACCGAGCGAGCATTTACCATCGACGATGGTGAATTGACGCCCACGTTGAAAATCAAACGTCGCGTCATCAACAAGAATTTCGCCACGGACATCGAGAAGATGTACGAAGGCACGAAAGACGATTGATTTCAGCCGCGCTTTTTCCTACGTAGGCGAGGTGAACACTGCTCCCGTCGCCGTCACGTTCGACTTCGGACAAACTCTGGCCCGATTCGACGCCGTTCTCGCCGCAGAACGTTTGTCCGAACGTGGTTTGACCATCCAACCCGATAAACTGGACCAGGCTCTTCCCGGCGCCTGGCGGACGTACAACGACGCCATTCGCCAAGGATTTGGAGGGCATCCGTGGAAAATCCTCATGCGCGCATTGCTCGAGGGCGCGGATCCGCACATACACGCGGACGCGCTCACGGATGCGGTCGATTTTTTATGGGATCAGCAACCCGTCAAGAATCTTTGGCGTCGCCCGATCGCCGGAATGATCGAATTGGTCGACGAGCTCATCGCTGCGGAAATCAAAGTGGCCGTGGTGTCGAATTCCGAAGGCAAACTGGCCGAACTGATTGATGAATTGGGTTGGTCGGATCGATTCGCGATCGTCGCGGACAGCGGAAAACTCGGGATTCAAAAGCCGGACCGCGCCATCTTTGCTTGGGCTGCCGAACGATTGGCCACGCCGCTCGAACAAATCGTGCATATCGGAGACGCTCGCGCCGCGGACGTCGATGGAGCGCTCGCCGCCGGCATGTATGCCATTTGGTTCGACGATACCGCAAATGAACCTGTTCCCGCGCGCTGCCGCATGGCTCATGACGCTCCGACGACCCGCGCTGCGCTCGAATCTTTCGGAATGGTCATTTCGTCACGGTGACTCGTCCCCCGTCGCAATGGATCATGTAGGGCCCGGCCAATGCACTCGCCTTCGTGCGTATGTTCGTGCAGATCGCGTCGTAAGATACGCCGGGTAAAACGAGTTTCGGAACTTGTTCCGTATCTCGCGGCACAATCCCGCCGAGCATGAATTGCGGCGAGGACACGAGCAAGCCGCAATAAATCCGCGCCCGGACATCCAATAATGCAAGCGTTTGATCTTCCAAACTCGACGCCAAGAGCTTCACGAGCAGTGGTTTTTCCTGTGTCGGTTCAATCCAAGGTTCTCCGATCAGCCGATCCTTGATGGCGATCACGACGTCGCCCAATGTCGTACCGGGCGTATCTTGGGCCAAACTGACGAATTTGGAAATAACGTCGTTCGAACCTTGCTGCGCGCACGCTCCGTACTTGGTTTCCCATGACAAACGGCCTTGAAAGTCCAAACCTCGAAATCCCGGTTCACCGTCTTTCAGAAAAAAACCGATCGATGTTTGAAACACTCGTTCGGCATTGGTGGGATACTCCGGATAATCGGGCCATTCGAGCGCCGTGTGCAGACTTCGCCGCAACGGACGGGAAGAAATGGCAAAGACTCCGTCACCGGGACTATTTTGGCGCATTGCCGGATCCAGTTCCGCATCGCTCCACGCATTCAAAATACGCGGCACTTCATACGCGGACGCACCGCAGCCTTCTTCGGGCGACTTCAGGTTGAAGAGCGGGTGCGCCAGAATATCGAACAGTAGCGTCTGCAATGAAAAATGCGTAGCAACAAAATGATCCGTCAGCCTGCGCAGAATGTCGCGCTGAATCTCCGTGCGTGAGAAATACGTCGCAATCGTGAGCCGTTGCCCCATGATTTCGGCCCATACTTGATCGACGATGTTTTGCGCCACCATATACGCGAAAGCCTCGTCAGGATCGTCCAATACGTCCCCGGACAAACGCACGAGGCCATGGTCGGCAAGGCGATCCACGCCTCGATGCAACGCGCGCTCGAGGTCCCACACGCTCGCGCGGCGTCCGCGATCGGGATCATCGGGGGTCGAGCGAATCGAACCGAAAAACGTATCGACGAGGAGCGGATCATCGTCCACGGGAACGCTGAATTTGCCGCAAGCTTCGCCGTTCCACCCATAAGGCGACAAACCGCTGGGATCGTGCACGCCGGCATAACGAAACATCGAAATGGCGCGAAGCTCGTCCGAACCTTTCGTTTCGGCTTCTTCCGGAGGATGCTGGGCATTCGATGCACCATACAAGGCTTTCTCAAACAATCCGGGAATTGGCCAATGCCGGTTCCCAGCGGGATCGACATCGAAGGTGACGGCATATTCGCTGTTATGACAGGCCAAACAGACGCGATCCCGATGCAAGTACGCTCGCTCGAAGTTGGCTCCGAAATTCTGCCTTCGTGCACGTTCGAGCTCCAGCGGGCCGACGTTCGCCGCCGTGTAGGGCCTCGAAACCATAGCGAGCAAATGGGCACGGTACAAGGGCGACAGGTCGTCGAGCTCCAATGCGGAATCGAGCAATTGGCGCATGGTGAAATCGGGGACGGGAGCATTTGTCTCGCCCGCGTCATGATCGCGCACCCAACCGGCCAGGTTTCCGGCATCGGAGAAAGATACGTTTGGCGAACCATAACAGGTTTCGAACGACTTCGTTTCGACGCGCGTCACGCGCAGAGCGTCCATGAAAAAGTCCGCCCAACGCCGCCGAAAGGAAGGGTCCTGCATGAGAATGCGGGCCGCGGTTTGACGGGCGGGAGTGAGCGACTCACCCGAGGCGGGCAGAACATTGCCCAATTCGCCGAAAGGCCCGGCCTCCACCCGATCCGCTGCGCGTATTGCCGTAAGCAAATCGGTAAATGCTTTCACTTCGGTTTGTCCCCACGGCCTGCGCCCGGTCAATGAAAAGATGGCCCGACGCACCCAAGCTTGATCACCGGCCTGGCATTCGGTCCAATCGTGCTCGGGCAGATGCGCTTGCGTGCCGCTGTCTTCGACGCCGGCATCAAGGTTTGGCGTGACGATCGGTGTTTCGTCCGACGAACACGCCGGCAAGAGCGCGACCAAGATCAGCGGCAATGGGTAGTATCTCATGTCGCCACTCCAAGCTGCCGTTTTTGCACGAATTGAACCGCTTGGACTTCATTCGCCGCGTCGGGGACGTCCGACACATTGTAGCTTTCGGAAGCGAACGGCCAAATGCCGAGCGCGAGCAAGGCGGCGATGCGATTTTCCTGCGGCGAGGAAGCGAGCGTCGCATAACCGTCTTCGTTACAGGATCCAAAAATTCCTGCATTGTCGGGACGAACAGGTCCGCCGATAAAGACGACGGGAAATCCATAAGGCCAATGGTTGCGCCCTTTGTCGCCTTGTTTGTACGGCGTACGTCCGAATTCCGTCGTGAGGACGATGAGCGTATCGTCGAGATCGATTTTCGTGGGATCGTTTTCGCCCGGCTGATTGACCACGGCGAGCAATTGTTTTAATGTATGCGAGAGGTTTCGCGACTGGGTAATCGAATTTTCAACATGCGTGTCGTATCCACCGCCGCCATCGGAGCCGATGAGACCCGTATCGACGACGCAGACGTATTTTGCGGGAGTCGTCGGATGGGTGAGCAAATGGGCGGCGAGCTTCAAATTCATGGTCATTGCGTCGGTGGTCGCGTTGTCACCGCAATTCGATCCGCCCAGGGTTTGAAAGAATTCGGGACCGAATACGCCGGAAATGGCGGGCGCGTTCGCCATGGCCCGCGCCGCAGCCTCCAATTCGCCAAGGCGTGGTGTTCGCAGCGACGAACCTTGGTTTTTCCAGCGCAGGCGGGTACGCTGTCGGTCGATGTAATGTTGCATCAATGCGTCGTATTGCGGCCGAACGGCAGCGACGTTTTTCCGCTCCAACATTTGCATCAATTCGCCTGCCCCATCGACTTGAATCATGAGCGGTCGAGCCGCACCGGGATGTAAGCCGATGGCGGTGACGGCCCGAACGTTATCCGTAGGCAAACCATTGGATCCGGCGGCGACGAGCGCATACGCATAAGGCGCGCGGTCTGTCTCGGCATAACGATCGAGGCAATACCTCTGAATGTGGGCGCCCAGGCCCGACAATGCGGGATGGCCCAAACCGCGCCCCGCCAGCATCAGCGGAATGGCTCCTTCGTGCGGTTCCAGATCATGCGCGGTGATTGAAATGCGCATTCGAGAAACGACATCCGGACGTTCACGCAGCGGCATGACGAACGGACCGAGGTGCACCATGGAGCCATTGCCGTCGAGGGCAAACGGTTCGGTCAACGGACCGACCCACCCACATTTATCGACGGCGGCCTGCAATTGCCCATCGTTCAAGAAGGTATGCCATTGCGTACCCGATACCTGGCCAAACGAGGGAATACAATAAAAGGATTCGTATTGGCTGACGCCACCATAAAGAAATATTTCCAGGATATTGCTCGCTCGTCTTTCCGCCGGAATGAGAATACTTTCGGCATTTTTGGGAATTTCGCCGAATGCGCGGGCAAACTTGGTGCCCCATAATGAAGCGCCGACGCTGGCGGTGAGGGCCGCCGCGGTTGACCTGATGAAGTTACGTCGGTTCATCTGAATGCCTGGGTTTGGGAAAGAAATCGATGTCAGCTCGAATCGTGCGCCGCCATGGGAACGTGTGCTCCGTCGGAACGACACAGTGTACACGATTGCGCATTCTATCCCGCTGCCACCGGCAAGCCAAGGGGTCGAGATGCTTCGTTGCCAGATCCCAAAAGACACGATATCGTTGCGCATTGCTGCTCAATTCGTTGACCATGGACGAACAATGTGTAAAGTGTCACGCCCCCGCGATTGAGATACACGACGAATGAGGATCGACGATTCAACGCACACTTCCGACGCCGCGCTATTGGGCCGCCAGTTACGACTGCTCGCGTGGGGCGCGAGCACTTTTGCCGTCGGCTACGGGCTACTCACGTTGTTCGTGAGTGCGCCGGAACGTATCGCAACGACGGCTATCGCCACCGCTTTCAGTGCATTGACTTTTTTGGCGCGGGCTCGGGCGCAGCGAGGCCAAATTCAAAGCGCGGTGTGGATCTTTGGAGGCACGGTATTGGCGGCGTGCCCGATCACGCTGCTATTTCACCGTACGGAACCGACATCGCTGCATCTCATGGTTTTCATTGGGGTGATGTTGGTCTTGCCGCATTTGAAGGGCAGTTCTTTGCGGAATTTTTTGATTGCCTCGGTTACAGCGCAAGCAATGATTGTCGCCGCAAACACGTTGTTGCCCACGCCGCCCCCTCGCACGCCACAGGAAAGTGCGGTGCTCGCGCTGCTCGAAATGATGGCCGCGGGCATGGCGATTTATTTGTTGTGGCAATTTGCCGAACGCGGCCGCAAGAATATGTTGCATTCGCTGCAAACACAACGCGCATTGGTGGAAGCCGAGGCGGCGGCGAAGACACGCACGGAGTTTCTGGCGAACATGAGCCACGAAATTCGGACGCCTATGAACGGGGTCATTGGAATGACGGGGCTTTTGCTCGACACGCCGCTCGATCCCACACAACAATCGTTTGTCGAGACCATTCGCAGCTCCGGCAGCCATCTTTTGGCCATCATCAATGATATTCTCGACTTCTCCAAGCTCGATGCCGGAAAGCTCGAAATGGAGCGTTATGCATTCGATGTGCGGGAATGCATCGACGAAGCAATGGAAATCGTCGCTGCGGGAATGGTCGATAAAGGCGTCGATTTGTTGGTCGATGTGGATCCGAGCGTTCCGGAGCGAGTTGTCGGGGATGCGGGTCGTATTCGCCAAGTCCTCGTGAATCTCGCGGGGAACGCCATGAAATTCACGGCGGAGGGCGAAGTCGTCGTCGAAGTTCGCGCGACGCCCAAACCCGACGAAAACGTTGATTTGCGCGTGTTTGTCAAGGACACCGGCATTGGCATCGCCCAAGACCGAATCGAGCGTCTCTTCAAACCATTCGGTCAAGCAGATGCCGCGACAAACCGCAGTTATGGCGGTACCGGGCTCGGATTGGCCATCAGCAAACAAATCGTGGATCGTCTGGGCGGAACGATTCACGTGGAAAGCGAACCCGGCAAAGGCAGCACGTTTTCTTTCGTCTTGCCGGTCGCGATCGCTCCCACACCGGTGGCTTCGGCGCGCTCGTCCCTCAATCTGTTGGGCAAACGTGTGCTCATCATCGACGACAATATGCGAAGCCGCGCCATTCTCCAGCGATATGCGGAGTCTTGGGGCATGACGACCGTATTTGCAAAAAATGGTTCGGAAGCGGTCCGGGCGGTGCGCCAATCCCCATGCGATGTGGCTCTCGTCGATTATTCATTACCCGACACCAACGGCCTCGACCTCATTCGCGCCCTGCGCTCGTCGCAGCAACCATTGCCTCTCCCTTGTATTTTGCTGGGCCACATCTCGAAATTCATCGACACCAAAGACGACGAACCATTGACCTTCCGCGTGGGCAAACCCATTCGCGAAACCGTCTTGGTGCAACAATTGAGCGAGCTTTTTTCGAGTTTACGACCTTCACGCGTTCCTCCGCCGCGGGAATCGAAGCTGACGCTCGGACAAACCAATCCGTTGCGCATCCTCCTCGCCGAGGACAATGCGGTGAATCAGCGCGTGGCGCTCCTCTTCCTGCAGAAACTGGGCTATCGGGCCGATGTGGTGGGCAATGGGCGCGAAGCGGTCACCGCCGTGGCGCGCTTGCCTTATGACGTGGTTCTTATGGACGTTCAAATGCCGGAAATGGACGGGCTCGAAGCAACGCGCAAAATCCTCTCCAATCCCTCACCATTTCCCACGCCTCAAATCATTGCGATGACGGCGCATGCCATCTCCGGGGATCGAGAACGGTGCCTCGAAGCGGGCATGAGCGATTACGTGAACAAACCGGTCGAGCTCGTCACGTTGCGCTCGGCGCTCATGCGCGCGGTCAAGAAAATTCGAAAAGATGCTTCGATCACGCCGGTGCTCGGTGTCCCCAAGCTCGCCGAAGAGTCCGTTCCGGAAAAACGCATTTTCGCCACGGAACGTGTCGAGAGTTTACGCCAACTTGCGGAGTTGTCGGGTGAAGATGTATTGACCGAGCTGCGAAAAGCCTTTGACGAGGATTGCCGGAATTCTCTCACCAAATTGCGGGAAACACTGGCCCGAGGGGACGCCAAGACGCTCGAACGAACCGCGCATAGTTTCAAGTCGACGTGCGCGAACCTCGGAGGCGAGCGCGTGGCCGCGTTGTGTCAACAAATCGAAAATCTGGCGCGTCAGGAAGACCTGCAAAATATCGGCGAATTCATCAGCCGGCTGAATACCGAATTACCTTCCTTCGTTTCCGCGCTCGATGCTTGGCTCATCGAAGCGACGGCGCCCATGTCCCGAGGTCCCAACTCGCGACGTCCCCCGCCCGTCACTTCTTGATTACTTTGTTTCCTCCACGAAATACCACCCGTCGATACCTTGACCAAAGTCCTGCACCGAATCATGTTCCCAGCCGCGAAGGTTTGGCCGGACGACCATACGTTCGGCCGCGAAGACCACGGGGAGCATGGGCAAGCGTTCGGAAAATGCCACGAGCAGCGCGTCTTGCAAGGCCTCACGACGCTCGGGATACAGCGCGCGTTTTTCTCGAGAAACAAGCGTCGCGATCGCGTCGTCGTACGCGGCATTCCGTAATTCGTCGCGTATTTGCCCGTCGTCCACAGGCAGATTCCAATACCTTTGTGCATTCCCACCGCGCGCGGCTCGAACCGCATACAACACCAGCCCTCCATGTTGGGCCTTTTTGTACAGCGGATACACCGCATCCAGCGGTTTCAAGGAAACGGTGATACCCACCGCGGCCAAGTTCTCTTGAATGATTTGCGCCACTTTCGTATCCACGGGCGACTTGTTGTGCGACAAGACAAGACCCGTGATCGAATTCGCCGCCGTTTCGAGCGACTTTTTCGCCGCTTCGGGATCATACTTCGTTTCGATGATACCTTTGGGCAAATCCTTCGCAATGGGCGCATGGGCGACCCGCCCCGCTTCGCCATACACTTCACGACTGATACGTGCGCGATCAATGGCCAGCAACAACGCTCGACGCGTTTCGCGATTTTGAAATACCGGGAGGGACAAATCCGGCTGCAGAAAAACCAGCAAATTGGACGGGCGAACAAAAGCCGCTTCGGGTTTGCGTTTGGCCAATTCCGCAGCTTGATCCGGAGTGATCGAATTGGGCACGAGAAGGTCGACTTCGCCCAGCTCGAATGCCTTCACGAGCGCCTCGCGATCGGCATATTTTTTCACCTCGATCCGCGAAAAATTGGCCGGCGGTCCTCGGAAATGAGGGTTTCGTTCGACCACCAATCGTTCTTCCGGGACGAACTCCACGACGCGGTACGCGCCCAACGAAGGACTCGGCGTTTTTCGTTGAACCTCGCGCGTGGCTTCATAACCTTTTTCAGCATAAATCGAACCGAAGACGTGCTTGGGCATGAAAGACGGCGGTTCGAGAGAACTCGCGGTCCGCTCGTCGTACGAAATCACGGCTTCCTGCGTCCCGACGACTTTGCATTCGGTTTTTCGTTCCCGTGCCGATGACATTTCAATGCCAAAACAGATATCCTCGGCAGACAACGCCCGACCATCCGACCATTTCGTTCCCTCCCGCAATCGCCATCGAACGACCATTTGTCCCCCGGGGAGGAATTGCAGGGCGTCACTCGAAACACCGGGAACGGTTTCCACGAGCGTCGGTTCTCGTTCGCCATGATTCTTTGATCGGGCGATCGAACCGAATATGCCGTCACTGAGCAACGAACTGAAAATCGTCGGCAATGCCGACGTTCCCACGCGGAGCACATCCCGCTGCGTTTTTTCGCGAGCTGCCGTCGGTTCCGGGTCAATCTGTCGCGGCGCCGGCAGTTCCGCGGGCGGCATCACGACAACGACGACAATCGCGACCGAGGTTGGCAGGAGAAACCGAGCCATTCGATCGATACGCCGGGCAGCGGCTTCGCGACCTTTGCGTGTGAGGCCATAACCAATCACCGAAATGGACAAAGCAAGCGTGCACAAAACGTATCCGACGACGAACAAGCTGTCGGCGACGGTCATATAAGCCACCGAAGGCATGCTGTCGGAAATCGTGAATTGAAATGCGAAACAAGCGAGCAGCGCCGTGACCCCGATGCTGGTCCGAGCGTCGACCAAGTCGGGCGCCAGAAACAAAGCAAAAAGCGCCACCAATCCGATGATCCCGAGCGGTAGAAAAAACTTCAATGCGACCATGAGCAATGGTCGTTTCAAGACCACTTCGAATCCCACGCGGTTGACCGTCGTCGGTTCCCCTTCCCCAGTCACGGCCCCCAAATCCGAAGCATATTTGGCCGATACGCGCGTCGGCCGAAAGGCTTGATCGTAATGCCACCCCGTGATGCTGAATCGTTCGGCCATTCCGCTGGCCGCCAAGTCCGCCGTCAATTCACCGTGTCGTTCGGGTAATTCGAGCGTAATGGCGATCGTCTGGGTATCAAAAGGAAAACGTTGCAGCGGAAATTGTCCCCGAAAAGTTCCCCGCACTCGCCAGCGAGCTGAATGCCAATCACCGTCGCGCTCTTCTTCGAGAAACGTTTGCTCGACCGTCGCGGCGTTGGTCAAGACAAGTTTGTCTTTGTCAAACTCGCCCATCCACTTCGCCCACAGCTCGATGTCGGCATCGAACACGCCGTTTTTTTGGTCGAAGCTCGTGATGTCGCGCAGATAAATCCCGGCGTAGATTCGCTTGGCCGCGTCCGCTTCCGCCCGCCACGTGACGAGGAGCATCGCGAGCGCGCAGAGCGCGAAACAGAGACGAACGGCTTGACCGGCTCGACCGCGAAACATGCGCCGAAGGCTACTCGAAGAGGCTTGTCACGGGCGAAAACGAGATCGTCGGTGCAGAAAATTTGCCCCGATGGACCGGAGCATGAGACGCCCTCGAAACCATGACGACTCTCCGCACGAACGCAGGCACGCAAGCCGACCTCGTCACGTTGCGCAAGCTTGCGCAAGACCTCGCAGCTTCACGCAAGGAACGCGTGACGAGCGTCCACCTGCTCGCGGCCATCGCGTCACGGGAGGGTCAAGCCGGCGAGCTTTTGCGCGAGCGACGACTCGACGCCGATGCGCTCCTCAAGGCGGGGCGATCGTTCGACGAAGACAGTCCGGATCCGTTGGCTCGGGCGACGGTTGCGGCGAAAGATCTCGGCAAGCGTGCGCCGTTTGGTGAGCCAAACGCGCTGCACCTCCTGCTCGCTCTGCTCGCCGATCGCAGCTCGGCCGCTCATCGCGCGCTCGTGCAAGCGGGTGTGGATACGACGCGCCTGCGCACGGCGGCGATGCAGTTGTCGCTCGGGGTCGTCGCTGCGCGGCGAGGTTTGTCTCTTGGTACGACCGCCGGCAAAGCAACGACCGGTGAACCGGTCGCGACTTCGACCCGAACACCTTTGCGCATCGAGAGCGACAAACCCACGACTCCGACGCTCGGCAAGCGGCCGTTGGGAACGGGCGTGACGGTTCCGCTATTTCCGCCCACCGCAAAGCCCGGCATGGATCGATCCCCGAACAAGACACCTCCGGTGCCGAGCGTGGTTGCGCCAAACCCGGCCCCGACAAACTCGACAACGGCCGGCCCGACACCTCCGCCGGCGACGGCCATTCCGGTTTCATTGCCGATCCCGACCAAACCCGTCGTCGAGAAAGATCGTCCGCTGGGACAAACTTCGCCGCCGCTCGGAGGCCGCGTGACGAGCGCACATGCGCTGGCGCTCGACCGCGCGAAAGCCCCGATGTTGTGTACGCTCGGGAAAAACCTGACGCATATCGCGGCGCTCGGCGGGCTCGATCCGGTGCTCGGACGCGAGACGGAAATCGACGAAGCGCTCGACGCTTTGGCCAAGAAAAACCAAAACAGCTGTCTGCTCGTGGGTCCGGCCGGCGTGGGAAAAACGTCCGTGGTTCGAGGGCTGGCGCTGCGGTTGGCGGAGGAAGGAAATCACGACCCGCAAACGGCCAAGCTGCTGATTGAACTGACCGTCACGGAGCTCATTGCGGGTACGGGAACGCGCGGCGCGCTTGCGGAACGAATGGGGACGATTTTGCGGGAAATGCGCGAATCCGATCGCAAAGTGATCCTGTTCTTCGACGAGATTCACGAATTGTTCTCGGGCAGCCTCGACGAAGCGACCGCGGAAATGAAATTGGCGCTCGCCAAGGGAGAACTGCGCATCATCGGGGCGACGACGCCTGAGGAATACCGGAAAAACATCGAATCGGACTCGACCCTGGCGCGGCGTTTTACCGTCCAATACATTGAAGAGCCGGACGAAGACGCGGCGTTTTTGTTGTGCAAGCAGGTGACCCGCGCATTGGGGACGCATCATCGCGCAACGTATACGGACGAGGGAATTGCTTCGGCCATTTCGTGGTCGATGCGGTATTTGCCGGGACGAGCGCTGCCGGACAAGGCCATTTCGATTTTGGATGCCGCGGGCGCGCGTATGCGTCGACGCGCGGGCCAACCCTCCAAAGCGGTATCCGTAGGACCGGCGGAAGTCGCGGCCATCGTTTCGAATATGGCGGACATCCCCGAGGAACGGCTTCTCGAGACCGATCGGGATCGAATGCTCAATTTGGAGAAGCACCTGGCGTCGTCCGTCGTCGGTCATTCGACGGCGCTCGGAAAAATCGCTCGAGTTTTGCGCCGTAATGCCGCGGGTATTCGTGCGGAAAGGCCGCTCGGTACGTTCCTTTTGCTTGGGCCGACGGGCGTCGGAAAAACCGAAACGGCCAAAGCCATCGCGCAAACGCTGTTTCATTCTGCCGATGCCATGACTCGCCTCGATTTGTCCGAATACAGCGAAGCGCATGCGGTCGCACGATTGATTGGTGCTCCTCCCGGATATGTCGGCCACGAAGCGGGCGGGCAATTGACGGAAGCGGTTCGACGCCGCTCCTACCAAGTCATCTTGCTCGACGAAATCGAAAAAGCCCATCGCGACGTGCTCGAAACGTTCCTGCAGGTATTCGATGAAGGACGCATGACGGACGGACGCGGAAGGCGTGTGGATTTCACGAATACCGTCATCGTCATGACCAGCAATTTGGGGGCTGCTGAGGCCATGGCGCTGAAAAGCGAACGAACCGTGGGTTTTTCTCGAAACACCAATAAGGTTTCCGGCGACAAACTCGAAGCCACCATGCTCGGGGCGGCGCGTTCCGCACTTCCGCCGGAGCTTTACAACCGTATTGACGAAGTGCTGGTCTTCGCGCCGCTCGCCAAAACGGAAGTGGAAGAAGTGGCCCGGCGACTTTTGGCCAAATTGGGTCGCTCGCTCTTCGAGCGCGGTATTCGGCTCGATGCGGAACCCGCCGTCATCGATGTCTTGCTTGCCGAAGGCGGGTTTGACGAAGGATTGGGGGCTCGTCCTATGAAACGCGCGATCATGCGGCACGTCGAAGCGCCCATTGCCGAAATGATCTTGCGCGGCGAATTGCCCTCGGGATCGGTCGCGCTGCTCTCCGTGGAAGACGGCCAAATCGTGGTCGATGCCATTGACGATGTGCAAGACGCCGTGGCGAGTTGACAGTCTCGCTCTTTTGCGTTGGTGAATCATGAGTGAATTGCTCGGAAGCCTAAAAAAAGGACTGTCGCACGCAACATTCGAAGCCGGCGCGCTCGGGTATGCCTTGATGACGCGTTCGCCAACGTGGCGAGCCCATTGCGCGGACTTGGTCGATCACGCTCAGGTCAAACCGGGCCATCGAATCCTCGATTTGGGTTGCGGCCCGGGAATCAGTGCATTCGGCATGCTCGACCGCGTCCCCGATGCCGAAATCGTCGGCCTCGACTTGAGCTACACGATGCTGTACCTGGCCGAATTTTGGCGGAAGCGCGAAAAGAATGGTCATCGGGTCGAGTTTGTCCGAGCCGATGCGACGCACTTACCGTTTGCCGATCAATCGTTTGACGCGGTCACCGGGCATAGCTTCTTGTATTTGCTTCCCGATGCCGAGGCGGTGTTACGGGACGTCAAACGCGTTTTGCGCCCCGGCGCGCGATGTGCATTTCTCGAACCTCACGCCGGCACGTTCGAAACCCACATTCCGGCGGAAGTATCGCGTCAAGTTTTCCAGGATCCACGGTTTGTCTTGGCAATGACGTTGTGGCGATTGTTTTCGCGCACGTTCGGCCGCTTTGATGAGGATCGATTTCGGTCGGTGTTTACGGCGGCGGGTTTGACGCCCATGACCTGCCAAACGACCTTGTCGGAGTTGGGCATGTTCGGCGTGGCCGTGGCCTGATTCGTCGCCTTCTCGATTCACTGCAATTTGAAGGTGAATCGAAACATGTACCAAACGCTCACCGGCGCGCCTTCGAAGATCACCGGTCGATAACGTTGGTGTTTCAAAGCATCCAGCGCGGCGTCTTGCAACATGACGTCGCCGGATAGAATATGGCAATCGCGCACGGCTCCGTCCGTGGCAATGAGGCATCGTGCGATCACCGTACCTTCGCGATGCTGAAGCATTGCATTTCGTGGATACTCGGGTTGCGCCGGCCCGCCGATCAGCACGGGACGTTCCATTTTCGAGTTCCAATTGATCACGGTGTACGTCGGCGCGGGCTCGGACGCACCATTGCCCGATCCGGGGCCATTGCCGCCCGTGCCGCTTCCCGACCCTGTGCCGGAACCTCCACCTTCACCACCTCCGGGAGGATTGGATCCACCGGTATCCGTTCCCGGCTGAGTTTCAGACGTTTGCGGCGGAGTTTCAGGTTGCGTTTCCTGTTCGGGAACAGGTTTGTCCGGGATACGCACTTGCGCAGGTTTGGGCTTGGGCGCCGGCGCCGCCTCTTTGGGCGCGGGTTGCGCCGGCCCCGGCGAGCCTCCACCGGCCGGTTTTGGAGCCACGAATTCGACAATGACGGGCGCAGCCGTGTTTTCTTGTTGCGCCTTGGTTTTTCCTGGAATAATGAATACGAGCGCGGCGACGAGCGCGTGCACAAAACCAGAGACAATGGCTCCCGCACCTAGACGTGACGAAGACGCCTCGGAACGGCCCTGGGCCGATTCGAACATGAGTACCTCCCAGCGAAACACGAACGTTTCGCTATTTTTAATGTGAGCGGTGGGAAATTCGGTTATCCCAGCTGGAATTTGTATTTGAATACGTAATTCACGGAGACCGGACGACCCTGCCAAACCACCGGCGTAAAACGCCATGAACGCGATGCAGCGAGAACGGCTTCATCCAAATACGCAGGCGATTTCAAAATCATGCAATTCTGGGCCAAACCTGTTTCCGTCACGACACAACGCATGACGACCGTCCCCGAAATACCACGCGTTCGTGCGCGCATCGGATACGCAGGATCGGTCCCGGAAATTCGTACGGGTGACGTCATTCCCGATTGAAATACCATCGGGCTCGATGTGTCCACCGCCGCTCGCGATACCGATTGCTCAGGCAATGGCGCTCCCGCAGCCGACGATGACCCAATCTGCTCCGAAAAGATGCCGGCGTGTTCGTCCGTAATGATCGATTCTTTCAAAGAAGACGGTTCTCGCGCGGCGGACGTTCGAGGCACATTCGTCGCGTTGCGGGCCGTCGTTGCTTTGCCGGGTTGCTCGGGCAAACGATTCACCGCTCGCGCCGATTCAGTCCGCGATTTCTTCTGCGCAAAAAATATCAATTCCGGTTCGTCGGGAGCTTCGCCGGCGCTCTGCCGAACCGGCTCGAATTTTGGAAATGGCCGAATGAACAACGCCGCCAACATCGCCGCAACTTGGACAAACACGACCGCAGCCGCCCCGGCTTTGCGCATGGCCAATGGTTTGGGCGTCGAAATCAAATGCTGGAACGGAATCAAACGGGCAATCGCCGGCGCTCGTTTGGTCCTCTTCATCGATGTTCGCTCGGGCAATGCCGGCAACACCGCAGGCGTATCGTTTGGCTCGACAACCGACTCCATCATCCCCAATCGCGCCCGAACACGATCTTTCGCGCCCATCGGCGCCGCATCCGTGCGCGCGGATCGCAACAGCAATGCCGCCGGATCCCCTGCAAAACCCGCTGGAAAACGCGGAGAGTTCGTCGCGACGACCTCGCTCATGATCGACCTCCGGGTCCTTCCAGCGCGCGCGCGGACAAACGAGAAAACTCACGCCTGGCTCGTTCGAGACGCGAAGCGACGGTGCCTGGGCGCCATCCCAACGCCATGGCGATTTCTTCGCGCGATAATTCCTCGAGCTCGTGAAGGACAAGGACGACACGCAATTCTTCGGGCATTTCGGAGAGCACTTTGTCGAGCAACGCGCGCGTTTGTTTTTCCGCAACGAGGTCGTCGCTTCGTGATCCGGGATCGATGATCTCGTAGGTACGCTCGTCTTCTCCGGACACTTCGCGTCGTCGCAATTGCGTGCGCTTCGAATGCGCGGCGACGTTCCAAGCCGTCCCCAACAAGAACGCTCTTTCATGACCCGGCTCGATGAACGCGAGCTTGTTCCACGCCACGACAAACACCTGTTGCGCGGCATCTTCGATCTCCCGCGTGGGCACGCAGAAACGGCGCAACGCGACGCACACCCGATCGAAATGCTCCTCGAACAACGCTCGAAATCGCGCCGCCCCCGCTCGCTCATGCGCGCGTGTGGTCACATCCGCGACCACTTCGGCAACGTCGCCATCGGCCGTTAACACGTCGACATTGGCGTCCATCACGAGGCTCATGACGAGAACCTCCACGGTACGACCAAACGTACGTCGAAGGAACCGATGCGCGGAGAGAACTTCGAGGTCACGTGAAGAGAATGCCCGCAGGCTCGCCGACTGATCGGAAAAAATGCGAAAGACACAAAATTCATGACGGACGAGACGCCGGATGGATTTGCCCCTCGTGCGCCGGTTCGAACAGCTTTCGCCATCCGCCGACGTGCACGTGTGAACAGCTCGACGCCCGCGTTTGTCTTTACTGAAGCAGGATCACTCGTCGTCCGCCATCGCCAAAAGATCGGCTTGCGTCGCATCGGCAGCGGAGCGTTCTTTGGCCACGCGGTTTTTCTTGAACGTACTCGCGGCACGGCGATCCGTTTGACGCAACGCAAGGCACGCACGCAAGCCGTCACGCAAGGTGCGCAACGTCATGAGCCCGCCGAGATGCACGCCGATTTCTACGAGCGTTCGAGCGACTTCGGGACGCACACCCGTGAGCACGCAACGTGCGCCGAGGAGTTTGGCTGCATGGGTAAGACGAACCAAATGCGCCGCCGTCATCGTGTCGACAATGTCCACACCCGTGAGATCGATGAGCACATAATCCGCACCGCGATCCGAGATCCGATGCAGAAGTTTCTCCGTCATCTCGGCCGCACGCGCGCTGTCGATCGCGCCTACGAGCGGCAGGGTGATGATGTCGTCCCATACGTCGATGATCGGCACGCTGAGTTCGCGAATCGCAATGCGTTGCCGCTCGATCGTTTGCAGTTGGTCTTCGAGATCTCGACGCGATGCTTCGAGATCATTCATCGCCTTGTCGTGCTCTTCGCGCGTCTGCTTCAGCTCGCGCAACAACACCAAAAGGCTCTCCTCGAGCGCTCCGAAACGATCCTCCGACAATGCGCCGGATAACGCGATCGCTTCTTCGAATGCCCCCACCGACGCAAGCGACAACGCTTCGAGCACGCGCTCGACTCGCGCTTCATCGACGGCAACTCCGGTCTCGTCCGAGTTCTCCGACATTCACTTCACTCCGAGAAGATGATCTTACATACGGCGCTTGGCCACGCGTATCAAGTGTCACGTGCAGATGGAAACCGAGCACTCGAAGTTTGCACGAAATTCACGTGCAGCAGATACGTTTTTCCTTCGCTGGTTTGTCATCCCAGCACATCGACAGCGCCCGCCGGCTTCTTGACCTTGGCCAAACCGATCCTTTCGAGATGCGCAAGGACCGACAAGACGGTGGGTTCGTCCCAAGCATCTCCCACGATTTGCAGGCCGATGGGCAAACCTTTTGAGTCCAAACCAATCGGCGCCGTTCCCGCAGGCAACCCCGTGAGATTGCCGAGAAAGTTGAAACGACAAAGGCCGTCGATCGCGCTTGGATCGCTGATCGGCATACGCTCTTCCGCTTCGAGGTAACGCGGAGCCGTAATCGCGGTCGTGGGCAACGCGAGGACATCGATTTCACAAAAGAGCTCGGCCATGGCTCGACGCAAACCGGAACGCAAACGTTGAGCATCGAGGTATTCGCCACAGGAAAAACCCTCGACAATGGCGAACATCAGGCGCACGTCATCGGGCAGCTCCGCACGCCGAGTAAGCAAGATGTCTCGTTTGGCGGCGACTTCTTCCGGCGAAATGGTCAAGTACCCCATGGCGGCTGCATAACGAGCCAATGGAACTTCGATACGAACGATTTCCGCCCCTTCTTTTTCGAGCGTCCGAAGCGCATTCTCCACGGCCCGAGCAATCTCGGGTTCCGCTTGGCGCAATTCGAGTTCGTCCACGCCGATTCGCAATCCTCGAACGCCGCTTCCCAGATAGGCGCCGAATCCACCCGGAGGTAATGGCGGTGCCCATGATGTCGTGGGATCCTCGGGATCCGGTTCGGATGCAACGACGTCCAAAAACGCGGCCAAGTCTTCCGTGCAGGCGGCAATGGGCCCAAGATGAGCGACCGAACTGCATGTCTCGGAATCACGACCGACGCGACCGAACGTCGGTTTTATGCCGAAAATGCCATTGAGCGAGGCGGGAATGCGAATGGAGCCTCCACCGTCCGTGCCGATGGCAATGGGGGACAAACCCAAAGCGACACCCACCGCCGAACCTGTCGACGAACCTCCGGCAAATCGATTGGGATCATGGGCATTATGCGGCATTGCGTAATCGGTATTGTTGCCCATGGGCGACATGCCCCAAATGGTGAGCACGGTTTTTCCGGCAAAAACAGCACCCGCGCGACGTAATCGAGCGACCACGGTCGAATCTCGATCGGCGGGCACGTCGGGTTCACAAATGGAACCATCACGCGTCGACAAACCCTCGACGTCGCATTGGTCTTTCACGAGAAACGGCACGCCGTCGAAAACCCCGATCGGACACCCCCGCGCAAACCGTTCGGTGGATTCCGCAGCTTGGCTCAGGGTTTTTCCCGGATCTTTCGCGGCCAAAATATTCATGCACGGACGGCGCGTCTGAAGTTCGTCCAGACGCATGAGGACGCGATCGGCGACATCGTTCGGAGATAGTTTTCCGTTCCGATATGCAGAGGCAAACGAATGCACGGTATGGGGCCACCCCTCACCTTTCGAAGCGGGCCGCTCGGCATGGGGACGATTTCTCGGCGCGCGACCTTGGAGCGGTCGGTTTTGCATCGGCAAAGGTCCTCGAAATCGTTCGGGCACCTCGGCGAGGCGATCGATTCCCATCGTCGTTCGGATGAAAGCACGTAAAGCCGCGTCACCACCGCGCGTTTCGGCGACGCGACGTAAAGCGGCCAGCGTCGCACCGGCAAAACGTGGGGTTTTGAGCACGGAGCCACTCGGAAGCAGAGGAATCTTCATGGGTCGGGCGTGCAGCGTAACGCGAGACGAAAGCAAAAAACAAGAAACACGGCAATCCTTCGGTATTTATTCGCCGGACATGGGCACCGGGTTTCGCACTTGATGCAATGCCTTGCGGGCCCATGCCGCCACTTCCCCGGGTTCGTCCTGCAATGCCAATAAAACGCCCGGTTCACGCATGAAAGCGAGCGTCAGTACGGCGTCCTTTTTCCGCTGCGGCGTTCCCGACCGCGCATCTTTGATCAATCGGTTGCGCAAAACGACACGCGTTTCGGAATGCGGTCCATTGTCGAAGCGCAAATTGTCGAATTGAGCCTGTAAACGTTGACGCGCCCATTCCTGTCGAACTCCGGCCACCTCCACATGCGTGATGGCCTGCGCGTTGCGAACCCAACGATAAACATTCCCCCGTTCCCAATCGAGCTCGTTCCAATACCCGAAAACTCGATAATACTGATCCTTCAACGCCTCGAGCTCTTTGGTTCCGAATGAAGCCACGGTGGCGACGGCGCGAGCTGCCGCGTCCGACGTTCCGCCAAGAATCAACGCCAAGGCCGCAGCTTGCCGAACATCGGCATTTTCTAATTTTTGGAACAGCTTCCCTTCAATGGTCGCGTCAAACCCCGAAATGCCGATGGCCCGAGCAAACGACATTCGCAGCTCGGGAGCCAACGTCGCGTCGAGCGCCTCGGTCCATAGCGGGACGAGCGCGGGGATCGGACGCATGGACAACGAGGTTGCATAACACGCGCCGATGAACATTTTCGGCGGATCCTTGGACGAACCCAACGATTGCGCTTTACGCGTGATTTCATACATGGATTTATCGTCCACACACCACGCCAAAGCTTCGCATGCGGCTTGCCGAGCTTCCTCGTGCCAGGTTTCGTCTTCGATGAAAGTCCTGAGATGCGCGACGGCGCGTAAATCACGCCAATGCGAAAGGCCATTCGAAGCGCCGTAACCGATGGCCCGATACGCCATACCCATCATCGAAATTCCGCCTTCGCTGAGCGCCTCCTGCGTAATGCTCAGCGATTTGTCTTTCTTGCGCTGCAATTGTTCCACGAGCTTCGGGAAAGACGGTTCGTCTTTGCTCAACCCAATGTAACGCAGGCCCATTTGAGCCGTTTCGAATGCTCCGGGAAAGGGTGGCATCGCGCCCGCTCGCGGCAACGGATCGGGCGGAAATGCCCATTGTCGCATTTGTTTCAAATATTTTGTGGACTTGACAGTCGCAAGAAAACGTAGCGCATTGGCGTGCGGCTGAGGAAGCGACTCCGCCCAATTGAATACGATATCTTCAGCCGCCTCGCGTAGTTCGACATGTTTGTCTTGGTGAATCACCGCCAAATCGGCAAGCAATCGCGCGGCCGTGACCCGCGGCGCATCCGTACGCGACAAATGCCCTCCCGCCCCCGCTTCCCAGAACCTTTCCGCCGAATACAATCGATTCGGCTCGAGGCGCAGACGCGCACCGAGCAACTTCGCGGCGCGCAGATCGCCGATTTCCGCCAAACGTATTCCCGCTTCACCAAGCCAATGCGCATGTCGTTTCGGCCCTGAAGTCCAAGCGAACAGAGGATCCGCAATACGTGGATCCTCGAGGTTCTCCAAAGCATCGAAGATTTGATCCGTTTGAAACCAAATGGTTTCTTCGGGTTTGTCGGCAACGGTCGACAACATGAGCACCAACCCGGGACCTCCCGTGATGTCCCTGATTTGCTCCAGCCATTTTTGACGCCGCTCGCGAGTCACATTGCGCAACCCATCGAACAATGCTTCGCGACCTCGTTGGTCCGTATGTCGAGCCAAACGGGCGGCAGCCACCGCGCTCACGTCGTCGCTCGAATCTTTCAGCAATTGCACGAGGCCGTCGACAGCCGGCGTCGGCGACGAATAAATCAAACCCATCGCAGCCACCGTCCGCACGTCGGCGTTGGGATCATTTTGGAGGGCGGCCAGTTCGACATCCGAAAAGAGGCGGCTCAAGGTGCGCGGATCATACGCAACTCGGCCATCCAATTCGGTTGCTTTGGACAAACGCCCTTGACGCAATTCCTCGAGCGCCTTTGGAGCAATCGACTTTTCTCCGTGAATCACAAGCGACCAGAGGATCGCCGTGCGTTCTTCGTCCATCGCCGCATGCAATGCATCGAGCAGCGCGGAACGAATTGCGGGATTGGCATCACCGCGCGCGAGCGCTCGCGCCGCAATGGCCCGCACGCGTGGGTACGTGGATTCGAATGCTTTCATGGCTGGAGCAACCCACACAGGATCGTCCAGCCAAACGAATTGCGTCAAAGCATGCGCTTGCAGCAGCGGTTGCGAGCGATCCGCAGCCCATGTTTTCCAGACACGCAATCGTTCGACCTGCGCAAAGCGTTGAACGCGGAGTATTTCGGCGTCGGCTTGTTCCGCGGACAACGGCGCAGCGGGTGACGATGGAGCCGCCGCTTTGGGAGTCTCGACGATGTTTTTTACGGGTGGGGGATTTGTAACACAGCCGAAAAGAAACGCGCTCGAGATCGCGAGAAGCCGACGCATGGTGCATCAGATTGATCACGATTTGTCGTTCGTGTCAATCGATGCATTGCTCATTGTATGGGAAGGGATGCGCAAGCGGCATTGGCTTGCGCATAGGACTCACGGACAGATGCCACAATCGTCGGTACACGAGCAATTGTTGGCTTCACATGGGCTGCAATCGCCGTCACCGCAGAAACCCGAGCAGCCGCAATCGTCCGTACAGCCATCGATGAATTCGTTGCACTCGGCTTCGCACGTGCCATTGCCACAAGAATTCATGCAGCATGTTCCCATGCAATCCTGCGCGCAATTGCACGAATCTTCGCCGACGCCGCAGGTACCGTTGGGACACGTCTCGACGTAACAGTCCGTCATGCAAGACATAACGTCTTCGCCGCATTGACACACGCCGTCACCACAAAAGGGTGCGCAGTCGGTAGGGCAATTCGTGCAATTCTCGCCCGGCGTGCATTGCATGTCGCCGCAACACGATCCACCACAATCGGTAATGCACGAGCAAGAGTTTTCGCCGCATTCGAATCGGCATTGGCCATCGCCGCATGCGGAATTGCAGCAAGTTCCACCGCAATCGCTGGGACAGCCGGCACAGGTTTCACCGCATTGACAGGTCCCGTCCCCGCACGTGGGCTGACAATCCGCGGCGCAGTTATCGCAGTTTTCGCCGCCCGAACAAGTGCCATTGCCGCAACACGAACAATCATTGGGGCAACTGCCGCACGTCTCACCCGCATCGCATGCACCATTGCCGCAACACATGCCGCAATCACTCGGACACGATTGACAATTTTCTCCGGGTTCGCATGCCCCGTTGCCGCAACAAATACCGCAATCGGTGGGACAATTGTTGCAATTCTCGACGGCCGAACAGGTGCCGTCTCCGCAGGGACAGCTGCAATCCATAGGACAATTGCCGCACGATTCGCCGGTTTGGCAAACGCCATTGCCACACACGATGCATTGACCGCAATCGGCCGAGCAACTCGAGCAGCTTTCGCCTGCTTCGCATACGTTGTTGCCGCAACACGCACCGCAATCAACGGGACAATTGCCGCACGTTTCACCCATTCCGCATGTGCCGTCGCCACAAGGACACGGGCAGTCGTCTTTGCAATTCGAACACGTTTCCCCATTTTCGCAAACGCCGTTTTTGCAAACGGCACACGCCCCGCAATCCGCTTTGCAGCTGGAACACGTTTCCGCGTTGTCACATTGACCATTGCCGCAACACGAGCCGCAATCACCGGGACAGTTGCCGCACGTTTCGCCCATGGTGCACAAATGATCGCCGCAACTGCATGCGCAATCCTGGGGGCAATACGAGCAATCTTCTCCCGAGCTGCACGTACCATCGCCGCACGACGCATCACTGACGCATTGCGTTTTTCCGCTACCCTCGGGCAACTCGGCGCAGGAATATCCCGTGGCGCAATAAACGCCGAGACAAACACACGGCAAACTCAGCGTGATCCTTCCCGTCGACCCTGACGGAAATTGTGCCGCCAACGTCGACGACAATGTCGATTGGGCGTTCATCGCGTCAGGGACAAACTCGAACGTCGCCACCGCGCGATATTGCACACCCTCTTGGAATTCGTGGTGGTATCGACGCACGAGCGGCAATTCGCTGGTGCTGGTCACTTGAATCGTTTCCTTGAAATCGACTTGTCCAGCCGTCTGCACTTCAATCGTCACCGACTTCAGCTGGTTCGCACATTTGGCACCAATGCCGAGAACCAGGGAAACATCGGTTGCCGACTCCACTCGGACTTCAGAACCACACTGCGTCCCGAACACGAGCAGCGAAAGCATCAATATCGCCAGGACAAACCCACGATGCACAAATCCAAATCGACGAGGCTGCATTCTTCGATCGTCGTCGATTCAATGGACAAACACAAGACGAGACCGTCGCGTCAGATGTCGAGCGCGCACGACGAAATTGACTCGCTGCAACATTCGGAAGGACCGCACGCCTTCCCGGCGCTCGTCAAACCGACTCCGCACACGAATCCCGGAACGCAGCCGCAAGTGCCGGAGCCGCCCGCACCACCGCCGCCGCCATCACAACAAAGCGCACCAACATGAAAAACCAATGTACGCGCTTCGGCTTCGCAAAAGTCCAAGGACACTTTACGCTTTTCACCCAGCTCCGGAGGCAACGTGCCCGGACACGCGAATTCTTTGCCCGGATCCACCGTTTCCAAGCCCGCAATCGTATCGAACGCAGTCACCTCCACCGAGATGCGGTCCGCCGCCGGCTTTCCCACGTCACGACGCAAAACGAAACTCGCCGAGGCCGTACCTTGCGTGCCTTCGATGTTGACACACAAGCTCGCGATCAGTGCGCTCGTCGCTTCGTTCGAAATGACAATCCGGACCGCCTTGGGAACCTGCGAAGCGGTGAGTGCGGGAACGAGCTCGATGAGCAAGTAGCTTGGATCCTTCTGCGGTTCCGACGCACAACCGGCAAACATGACGCTCGTGGCCGTGGCCAAGACAAACATTGTTCCGAGACGAACTGCGTGTCGCGAATGCATCAAAACCTCACGGTAAACGCCGCGGGTATGACGCGACCAACCGTACTTGGCGGAGGTCCCGCAGGAGCCGGCCCTTCGGAACTCGTCACGATGACCACGACCGTCACCGCCGCACCCGCCGCAACGACGGCCCCGACCGTGCCCCAAAACCAGCCCTTCTTGTAGAACGGAGTCTCCGCGACCGGACCGGCGACCTTGGTCTTCGGCGCCGTCAGAACGACGTCGACATCCGTCCCCTCGATCGATTTGGACACGGTCACCGTGTCGTAACCGTCCTTTTTCAAGACAAACACATGTTTGCCCGGGTCGAGCTCGATTCGACCATCGCTGCCGATGATGTGCAACGTGCCGTCAATCTCGACCGTCGCATCCGCCGGACTACGCTTGATGAGAGCGACGACGACCTTCGGTGCGACTTCATCGTGAAGCTTCCGAACTTCCTTCTCCAACGCAGGTTTCAAGGGTTTGTCGTCGACCCCGCGCGTGAGCAGCTCATTGGTCAGTCTTTTGGCTTCGACATATCGCCCCAACGCTCGATACGTGACGGCCATGTTGTATCGCACGCTCGCCGAATGCTGGATCTCGTCCGACTTCTTGAACACCTCGAGCGCCTCGGACCACTTGCCTTCGTCGCTCAGCGCCAAACCTTGATCGAAAAGTGCGCGGGCTTGACGTTCCTCGGGAGAAGGTTTTCCCCCGGCCGACCAAGCCGGCGTCGCGCAGAGCAGCAGCGTGCACAAGGGGGCCAAGACAAACCAGCGTGAAAGACCATTTCGTAGGAGCCGAGAAATCATCAATCGTAACTCCTGACGAGAGGTCCGCCCTTCTTCGTGGTGTTCGCCGGTGCGGGTGCCGGAGCAGGCGCGGGCGCCGTGCGAGGTCCGGTCCTGGCCGCCGTTTTCGACGGCGCCGCCACAGCGGGATCGGCGTTTGTCGAAGCAGCAGCAGCCGCGGTTGCCGTCGGAGTCGGATTCGGCGCGGCCGCCGTCGCCGCAGCCGTCGCCGATGACGCCGGAACAGGTGACGTCGACGCCGAAGCGCTCGCTTCAGGTTTGTCCCGTGACAATACCAGCACGAGCACGAGGATCGCTCCGATGGCGAGCGTGGAAACAACCCCCAAGAGCAGATGCAGCGACGTCGCAGGCTTCGCCGGAGGCGGCGGAGCCATGAAGTTCGGTCGCGACGCCGACGTATCGACCGGACCAACCCCGGGAATCGAGGCATCCGTGCGCGGACCTAGATCCACAGGCAGGGATGTTTGTCCGTGAGGTACGGGCGTCGCTCCATAAAGCGCCACGGTCCGATCATACGAAGGTGAAGTATTCGGCTGAGGCACGGGCGTTTGTCCGTACACACCGGACGGGCGCGTCGTCGGAGCGGGCGGTTGTCCGAATGGAATGGGCGTCGGCCCGACGAGCGCCTGCGTCTTGTCATAAGAAGGCGTCGAACGGCTGCCTGGAATCGGCGTCGGCACCGAAACGGAACGCGACGAGTTTGGTTGCGACGAACGGGAAAACGAGCTGCTCGGCGCGTTGGCGACACGCGCGAGCAAGGCATTACGCTTGTTGCATCGTTCCGTGAAATTCTCGGCGAGCCAAGCCGCAGCAGTTGCCGCATCGTGCGGCGCCCCGTTCGCTCGCGCCCACGCCCGAAGCTCTTGCTCGACCATGGCCGCGGTCGGATATCGGTCCGCCCGTTCACGCGCCATCGTCCGCATGATGATGGGATCGAGCGACGCGCGAATGGAGTTTGGCATTTTGTAACTCGGGGGATCGACGATGGCGCTTTGCAAGGCCGTGATCGTGTCGAGATCTCCTCCTCGGGCAAACGGCGAAATCGCCGTGGCCATTTCGTAGAGCATCACGCCCAAACTGAAGATGTCGACCGTGCGATCGATCGGCGCGCCTTTGAAGGTCTCCGGCGCCATGTAGGGCAGTTTGCCCTTGAGCTCCCCGGCCGTCGTTTGGGTCATGCGCTGAGCCGCTTTGGCCACGCCGAAATCGAAGAGCATCGGATGACCGGCGTCGGACAAAAGCACATTCGACAACGATACATCGCGATGAATGATGTGGAGCGATTCACCGGTCAAACTCTTGGCTTCATGCGCGGCGTGCAGAGCCGACGCAGTTTCCGCGCCGATCCAAGCGACGAGCCAATCCGGAAAAGCCTGACCCCGTTTCTTTTGATCTCGTAACAACCGCGAAAGCGAATCACCGCTCACGTAGTCGAGCACGACGAAGTGATTGTTCCCTTCGGATCCCACATCGATCGTCGCAATGATGTTGGGATGTCGAATGGCCGCAGCCACGTTGGCTTCATCGTGAAGCATGTGAATGAACGCTTCATCGCCCGCCAAATGCGGGTGAATGCGTTTGACCGCGACCGGTTTGATAAACCCACCCGGTCCGACAAACCGGCCAACGAAGACTTCGCCCATGCCGCCTGAAGCCAGGCGTTCGAGGATCTCGTAGCGACCGAGTCTCTCGGGGACATCGTTGGGATCGGAAGACATGCTGGATCGAAAGGTACACGTCTCTCACGCTTGGCGAAAGTAGTCTGCGGGTCGCGGTGCAAAGAAACGCCGCGTCAAATCAGCGAAAGAGCGTCAAGAATTCTTTCTCGAGCGAAGGAGTCTCGAGCCCGATTTCTTCGATGTCGACCCCGAGGGCCACCAGACGACGCACGATTTGCGGACGGGATTCGTTTGACGTCAAAAGTAACGTCGGCAAGTCGGATTCACTTCGAGTTCGTTCGGCAGTGATGTCGCTTTGCAGAACTTTTTCGGCATCGTTTTCGTTTGTCACTACCAAACGAATGCGCGTCGGCCCCGATTGCCTCAAGTCCAGCGTCTTGATGATTTCACCTGCACGGACGAGCAACACCCGATGACAAATACGTTCGACTTCGGTGAGCATGTGGCTGGCGATGAAGATGGCCGTCCCCAGCTCGGCAAGCTCGTGCAGCAATGCTCGCAAATCGACAATGCCGACCGGATCGAGTCCATTGGTGGGTTCATCGAGCAAAAGCAATTTAGGTTTTTCCATGATCGCTTGGGCCAAACACAATCGTTGTCGCATGCCCAGCGAATACGCGCGCACGGGCCGCGTGTCATTCGGATCGAGCCCGACTTTTTTCAATGTTTGAACAATGGATTCCGTCGTCGCAATGCGGCGCAGACCCGCGAGCATTTCCAAGTTTGCTTTGCCCGAGATATGCGGAATGAAGCCCATTTGTTCCAGCACCAAACCAATGCCGAACGGGGTTTGCAATTCCTTGCCGTCCATCGTCGAATCGAGCACCGTCAAGCGACCTTCCGTCGGGGCGCTCAATCCGGCAATGATGCGCATGAGCGTGGTTTTTCCCGCCCCGTTCGGACCGATGAAGCCGACGATTTCCCCGGGGAACAGCTCGAGGTTCACATGACGCAAAGCCCAACGTTTCCCATAGAGTTTGCCCACATCGTGAAGCGTCGCGATGGGTGCCGATTCCGTCATACTTCCTCCCGACGCATACGCCATGAACCAATCAGGGCAATCGCCACGAGCATCGCCGTGCTGCCCAGGAAAAACGTTTGCAGGGATATGGCCCGTTCACCGAGATGTTTGTGATGGCCGATCAATTCGCCGACGAACAAAAATCTTTGCCACGGCCAATACGTGTCCCAACCCAAAGCAAGGCTCAGCAAAACCCAGCCGGCAATGGTGCCAAGTAAAACGGCTGTATTTTTGAAAAAGGTCGACACGAGCATGACGAGCGAGCCGGCGATCCACAATCCCCACGCGGTATACAAGGCGAGCAGGAAAGAAAACACGGGTATCGGCATCTGCAATGGAAGCGCCAATTGCCGAATGGTTTCTCGCGACATCAGGGGCCATAACGTCGGCGGAGGAACCATGATGAATCCGACGAAAAGCGATATCAGCAAACACGCGAGCATGAACAGAAACGCATTGATCCCAAGGGCGCCCATGTTGCCGAGCCAATACAGGCGTCGCGAGGGCATACGCACGGCAAACAAGGTGGATGTGCCGAGGTCCCGTTGGCGATGAAAATGGTCGCCGACGAACAGCAAAAAACCGAAGCAAAAAAGAAAATGCAAAACGTAGGTGTGGCGCAATAATGCGGGAAAAATGTCCCACACGTCCACACGGCGGCCAACATGGAATCCGTCGAAGGAATACTGAAGCGTGTCGGAAAGCGTGCCCGCGGCGAGGGTAAACATGGCGAGAACCAGCGCCCAACGCCAACGAACGACGCCGCTGAGAAAGCTGAGCGCGGTGACGCGTCCGAGGGACCGGAAAAACGCCATCAGGCGATTTCCTTTTTGGCGAAGATGCGCTGACAAACGAAGTAAATGACCATGGCAAACGTGCCCCAATACAAGAATGGGGCGAATGGAATGAGCCCACGAAAATGCGGGCCCCAGTAGAAGTCGTAACCAAGACTCAGGTATTCCTCGGGATTCAAGACATCGCTGACCTGACGCATGATGACGGTCACGAGGATGAGCGTTATGGGCGTGGCCGCCATCGCGACGTATTCATTGGCGACGATCAACCCTGCGAGAACCCCAATGACCGATAAACCAGCAGCTCCTATCATTTCCATCAGCGCAACAAGCAAGTCGTGCAAAAATGGGCTGTATAAAAATAATGCCTTCGCCGGCCCCTCGATCCACTGCGGATCGAGATCTCGAGGGCGACCCGGTATCCAAATCGTAAATATGATCGCCCAAAAGCCAAGAATTGCACCGAAGGTGAGGATCGCACTACTTGCACCCGCCGCAAGTAGTTTACTCACGAGATAGGCACGCCGCGAAACCCCTCGGCTCAAGATACTGGACGTAATGCCCATCCGCCGCTCGACCGCCAATGAACCACTCATCACACCCGCGAAAATCGGCACTAGCGTTACGAGCCAATAAGGGTGATGACTCAACGCTCCCTCAGCGAAGTAAAGGAAGTCTTGCTCAGTACCAATGCGGTTGTGGAACTTGAACCGATCGTACGCGATGGCCCATGCCAGGAATAGCGGAGGTAGTGCACGAATCGGTCGTAAATTTCGCTTGACATCCTGCCAAACAAGATGCGCTACCACGTCGCTACCCATCAAGGTTTTTCCTTGCCATGTTGTGTCTACTTGACCGAATAGCGTCCACGTATGATCGTTTTGCTCATGTTCGGGTGATTCACGCGAACCTTCGCGACCAGCATCTTCACGTTGCTCTCATACACCCAAAGACCCGTTGATCTTGCGCCGAGGGTGAACAAGTGGACCTCCGCATCTTTGTTCTCGGTATCGAGAAGCTGAAACGTTGCAGGTCTGTCCTGATCCTTCCCGTCCTTTTGAATCGTATACACCTCGATCGACACCACACCGCGAGCTGGAATCTTCAGCTCGGAAATGCAGGAGTCGTCAGGACCATCCCAAGGCACCGCGCACGTGAATTCGGTCTGCGCCTCCGCCAAGTTCGTCACGGCCAACCACGCCCCGACAATCGCAATTCCTACGCCCGAAAGCAAGTTCAAAGTTCGCATTGACAATCGCCTCCACTTCGTTCCAAAGACACATCTGTCCATCGTACGAAAGCATGGTCACGGAGCGAGCGGGAGAAGTCAACGGCTGACATCGTGACTCAGCCAACGGTTTCCACCAGCGCCGGCAAATAAAACGGCCAAGAAAGCCTACGCATTGCACTGAGGCATGGTGAGCGAACCGCCCTGGAACGATGTTCCTCGAGCACAACCTGCTTCAACCCTTGCTTCAAACCTTGCAGCGGCGCCCTCGAACTCCACGCCAACCATTTCAACGTTTGAAATGCCGTCCACTGCACCGCGCCGGGCATTGCAATCGTTGCGACCTCCACCCCACGCCAATCAACGACGCAATGCAAGGATTGAACATGGATACGCCGGACCATGCCGCCGCCCGGACAAATCTGGAATTGCAACGGCGGCTTTCCAAGTTGCTCGTCGCATGCGTTGAAATGATACAAGCGTTCCGGCCACGCCTCTGCGAACAAGAAAGCATTGACTTCCGGCAAACCCCTGGCATCTACTGCGAGCGTTCAGTCCGCGCCAAACCATGCCCCGCATCTTCGACAACATCGATCAGAAGCTTCTTCCCGCGTTGCGCGAAACCCTTGCGCTCGCGTATCGCGCCGACTTCTGCGTCGGATACTTCAACCTCCGCGGATGGAGTCTCCTGGACGAGCACCTCGATTCTTGGCACGGCGATGATCAGCAATGTCGGCTCCTCATCGGTATGCAGGTCCTTCCGCACGAGCAACTACGCGAAGCGCGAAGCCTGATGGAGGTCGACCATGAGATCGACAATCAGAAAGCCCTACGATTGCGAAGAAACGTAGCGGCCGAACTGCGAGCCCAGCTCGCCATGGGTTTACCCACCGCCTCCGATGAAGCCGGATTACGCCGTCTCGCCGCCCGCATTCGCACGGGTCGCTTGCGTGTCAAGCTGTTTTTGCGTCACCGGCTCCATGCCAAACTCTATTTGCTTTTTCGCCGCGATCCCATCAGCCCCATCGTGGGGTTTTTGGGCAGCAGCAATCTCACGTTTGCCGGTCTCGAAACTCAAGGCGAACTCAACGTCGACGTCCTCGATCATGACGCCTGCAAAAAATTGACCCATTGGTTCGACGATCGCTGGAATGACCGCTTTTGTCTCGATATTTCCGATGAAATCGTTACCATCATCGAAGAAAGCTGGGCGCGCGAACTCCCGCTTTCCCCCTATTATGTCTACGTAAAAATGGCTTATCACTTGTCCCGCGAAGCCCGTGCGGGATTGTCGGATTTTCGTATTCCGCGGGAATTTCGAGACAAACTGTTCGAATTCCAAACCGCCGCCGTCAAAATCGCCGCCCATCATGTCAACAAACGCGGTGGAGTGTTGATCGGTGATGTCGTTGGTCTCGGCAAAACACTCATGGCCACCGCGCTCGTAAAAATCTTCGAAGAAGACCATTTTCTCGAGACGCTCATCTTGTGCCCTCCGAATCTCGTCCCCATGTGGGAAGATCATCGGGACCGTTATCATTTGCGCGCCAAAGTTCTGTCGATGGGCAAAGTCATCACGGAATTGCCCGACCTGCGCCGTTATCGCCTGGTCCTCATCGACGAAAGCCACAACCTCCGCAACCGCGAAGGAAAACGTTATCGCGCAATTGCCGAATACATCAAAGCCAACGACAGCAAAGTCATTCTTCTTTCAGCCACCCCATACAACAAAACCTACCTCGATTTGTCCAGTCAATTGCGCCTCTTCGTCGAAGAAACGCAAGACATCGGCGTTCGTCCCGAACATCTTTTGCGCGACCTCGGAGAAACCGAATTCATTCGGCGCCATCAATGTCCATTGCGTTCGCTGTCCGCTTTCGAAAAAAGCGAATATGTCGATGATTGGCGTGAACTCATGCGCCTCTATTTGATTCGCCGGACACGCAGTTTCATCAAACAACATTATGCCGAACGGGATGCCGCCACCGGGCGCGTCTTTCTCACATACGACGACGGAACTCGGTCGTTTTTCCCGGAGCGCGTTCCGCGCACCGTCCGTTTTCGCCTCGACGAATCCGATCCGAATGATCCTTATGCCCGTCTTTATTCGCGGAAAGTTGTCGACGCCGTCAATGCCCTCGCTTTGCCACGTTATGGCTTGGGCAATTACGTCGTGCATCGACCGTCCGCGAATGCATCTCCCTCCGACTTGAAAATACTCCAAGGTCTCTCACGAGCAGGACAACGGCTCACCGGGTTTTGCCGGACCAATCTTTTCAAACGGCTCGAAAGCAGCGGCGCATCCTTTCTCCTCTCCATCGAGCGACACATTCTCCGCAATTTCGTTTTTCTTCACGCCCTCGAGCAAGGTTTGCCATTACCACTTGGAACCCAAGGCGCGGAATTGCTGGACGTGAACGGTCGTGACGACGACGAGGAAGACACGCTGGACTCAGCCGACGAAACGCCCGTGTCGACAACAGCCGCGACCCGGCAACTGCCCGGCGATTTTCAAGCGCGGGCCATGCAAATCTATGCGGAATATCGCGGCCCGCTTCAATCACGTTTTCGGTGGATCCCAGCGCATTTTTTCCGAAAAGATCTGGCAAAAGACTTGCGCCGCGACATCGATACGCTCCAGACGATTTTGAACAACGCCGGAGAATGGAGCCCGGCAAAGGACGAAAAACTGACCGCCCTGTTCGACCTTGTCACCCGTCGGCATCCCACGGAAAAGGTTCTGATTTTTACCCAGTTCGCCGATACGGCGCGTTACATCGAGCAACAACTTGCGCAATGCAACGTTTCGGCAATTGGTGTCGTCACCGGCGGGTCCGAAGATCCAACCCGGCTCGCCTGGCGCTTCAGCCCGCGCAGCAATGCCAAGCAGGCCATGGTGGTCCCGGAGGACGAGCTGCGCATTCTCGTAGCCACGGATCTGCTCAGCGAAGGCCAAAATCTTCAAGACGCAGCCATTGTCGTCAATTACGATTTGCCTTGGGCTGTCATCCGCTTGGTTCAGCGCGCCGGGCGTGTCGATCGTATCGGCCAACAGGCGCCCACCATTCTTTGTTATTCTTTCCTGCCGGCAGACGGCGTCGAACGCGTGATTCGTTTGCGTTCCCGGGTGGCCCAACGTTTGGTCGAAAATGCCGAAGTCGTCGGCACGGATGAAAGCTTTTTCGAGGATGTCCGGGACAACGAATTCGTTCTCGATTTGTACCATGAAAAATCGGGGATTCTGGACGGCGATTCGGACGCGGAAGTCGACCTGGCATCGTACGCCTATACGATTTGGAAAGAAGCCGCCGAACTTGAACCGGCTTTGGCCAAGTCGATTCCAAATTTGCCTGATATCGTCTACGCTTCGCGCGTCCACGCGTCCGCCGACCGTTTGCCCCCCGGCGTGCTCGTGTATTTGCGCACGGCGGAAGACAATGACGCGCTGGCGTATCTCGATGATACCGGACGAAGTCTCACCGAATCCCAATTCGAGATTCTCAAAGCTGCCGCGTGTATGCCGAATACAGCGGCCGTGGAAGCCCGCGCCGATCATCATGCGCTGGTGGCCCAAGGCGTGGAGCATTTGTTGCGGGAGGAGTCACGCACGGGCGGACAACTCGGCCGTCCGAGTGGCGCTCGGTTTCGCACGTACGAACGATTGAAACGCCATGCCGCCCAATTACGCGGCACCCTTTTCGACCTGCCGGAGCTGCACCGTGCCGTCGACGAAATTTATCGTTTTCCTCTGCGTTCATCAGCGGTGGATACGCTCAACCGCCAGCTCAAAGCGGGCATCGACGACGACAAGTTGTGTGAATTGGTGCTGGCATTGCGACAAGACGAACGATTGTGTGTGATTGAAGAAGAAGCCCAGAGGCGCGAACCGCGGCTCTTGTGTTCGCTGGGATTTGTCGGCCGGAGTGAAGCATGAGCATTCAATTCAAAGAGATGCGCGATCGGCTCCACCAATTCGACTTCGGAGGATTGTTCGTCGAAAACCTCGGCTGGTCGCGACCGCCCATTGCAGAAAAAAAATGGCGCACCGTTTCTATCAAAGATGATTCCTACGAACGACGCGCCGTTGCCGGCCTCGGCGGCGTCATGGTGTTCGAGGTGCGGCGAAGCAATGGACGGATTCCCGACGCCGAGCATCGAAAGCAGATCTTCCGTGACATCGAAAAACAATATCACGAACATTTGTTGATTTTTCTCGATGGTTCACCCGAATTCGCGACCCAAAGCTTGTGGTATTGGGTCAAGCGTGACGGCAAGCAACTTCTGCCGCGCGAACACCTATACATAAAGAATCAGCCCGGAGATTCGCTCATCAGCAAGCTCCAGGCGATGCATTTCGACATCAACGAGCTCGACAAGATGGTCAATGCCCCTGTCGGCGAGGTGGCCGAGCGATTAAAAAGGGCGCTCGATGTTGAAAAAGTCACGAAAGCATTTTACAGAGACTTCGAGACGCTGCACGAAAACTTCCTCGCTCAAATCAAGCACGTCTCCAAACGACGCGAAAAACAATGGTATGCGTCGGTTCTGCTAAATCGCTTGATGTTCGTCTACTTTTTGCAAAAACGCGGGTTTATTGTCGGGGATTTCGACTATCTCCAGCACAAGCTCGACGAAAGCAAGGCCCTCGGCAAAGACCGTTTTTACAAGGACTTCTTGTGCCCGCTGTTCTTCGAAGGATTTGCCAAGAAACGCGAACATCGCGACCCCGACATAGCCAAACGAATCGGCGACATTCGATATCTCAACGGCGGCTTGTTTCTCAAGCATCCCATTGAAGAGAAGAACCTGCGGCTCGACGTCCCGGATGCAGCATTCGAGGAAACGTTCGCCCTGTTCAAAAAATACGATTGGACGCTCGATGATACGGTCGGTGGCGATGATCGTTTCATCAACCCCGACATCTTGGGGTACATCTTCGAGAAATACATCAATCAAAAAGAATTCGGCGCGTATTACACGCTCCCGCAATTAACGCAATACTTGTGTGAGAAGACGATCCATCAAGTTCTTCTCGATCGGGTCAACGGCGTTCCACCTTTTGGTCCCACGTTTACGTCGTTCGAGGCATTGATTCTGAATTTGGACGACACGACTTGTCGACGGCTCTGGACGACGATCTTACCATCGCTCCACGTGCTCGATCCGGCGTGCGGCTCGGGCGCGTTTCTCGTCGCCGCCATGAAAACACTGATTGCCGTCTATGCGGCGGTAATCGGGCGGATCAAAGTGGGTGGAGATCGCGACTTGAAGGCCGAGATCGCCGAATTGGAGCAGAAACATCCGAGTCTCGGGTATTTCATGCACCGACAAATCATGACGCACAATCTCTTCGGTGTTGATGTCATGGAGGAAGCAACGGAAATCGCGAAACTGCGCTTGTTCTTGGCGCTCGTGGGCACGGCGGAAACGGTGGACCAATTGGAGCCGTTACCAAACATTGATTTCAATATCTTGGCCGGTAATTCATTGCTGGGTTTGCAGGAAATCAAGGATGACGATTGGCAGGCGCTTGGCCAATTGTCGCGAAGAATGTACGACGATCAGTTGCGAACACGGAACAACCTCATTCGTGTGTATCGAGACGCCAAGGATTTTGCTCCTGATGCGCTCACGGAACTTCGCGACGATATCGACGCCAAAAAACGCGAAGCCGAGAAATTATTGAACCAAATTTTGCTCGATGTCTTCACCGCCAAACTCAAAATCAAATATGAGCAGGCAACGTGGGATGAAAAAAAACGCGCGGAAGGCAAATCGAAAGTCCGCACCTTGCATGTTCGAGACATCGAAGCACTCCAACCATTTCATTGGAATTACGAATTTCATGAGATCGTGACGGGACTGGGCGGATTCGACGTGATCATCATGAATCCGCCTTGGGATGCGTTCAAACCGGACGACAAAGAGTTTTTCTTGGAGCATTCCGACACCGTCTCCAAGAAAAAAATGACGGTGAAGGAGTTCGAGGAAGAGAAAAAGCGGCTTCTCGAGGATGAAGACATACGCAAAGCTTATTGCGAATACCTAAGCCAATTTCCGCATGTGAGCGCGTATTTTCGGAGCGCGCCGGAATACGCGCATCAGGCGTCCGTGGTCAACGAGAAGCGCGTCGGAACGGATACGAATCTTTACAAGTTGTTCGTGGAGCAATGCTTCAGTTTGCTCCGGCCGGGTGGGCAAGCGGGCATGGTGGTCCCGGCGGGCTTGTACAACGACCAAGGCGCCAAAGCGCTGCGCGAGATGCTTTTCACGGGAGGCAAGGTCCGCGCTTTGTTCGGCTTTTCGAATGAAAAATTTCTCTTTGAAGAAGTCGACCACCGGGTCAAGTTTTGCGTCGTCGTCTTTGGCAAAGGCGGCACGACCCAGCAATTCGATGCGGCCTTTCGCATCAATCCACGGGAAGCCGTAAAGGCGGAAGAGCTGGAGGTGTTTTTGCGGAATGACCGCGTGCACGTGCAGTTGACGCCCGAACTGATTCGGAAATTGTCGCCCTCGACGATGTCGATCATGGAGTTCCGCGATGCAACGGATATTTCGATAGCGGAAAAAATGATGCAGTTTCCGGCGCTCGAAGAAAAGAGCAACGTGGGATGGACGTTGGCGTTCAGCAATGAATTACATATGACCAACGACAGCGACTTATTCGAAACACAACCGGGACCGGGGCGCTTGCCGTTGTACGAGGGCAAGATGATGAACCAATACCAGAATCACGTGGCCAAACCCAAGTATTGGTTGGACGAAAAAGCGGCCCGCGCGCGATTGGTTGGCAAAAGGCAGAAAGACACGGGACAAAGCCTCGATTATCAGCAGTACCGTTTAGCGTTTCGGGATGTGGCACGAAACACGGACGAGCGAACGATGATTGCGACAATATTGCCCAAGAATGTTTTTTGCCCGCATACTGTGACATTGGAGAAAATGGGGACATTGGACACGTGGTCGCGCTTGTACTTGTTGGGATTGTTCAACAGCTTCTGCATTGACTATTTGTTGCGGCAACGGGTCAATGCGCACGTATCGTTTTTCTTCGTGTACAATCTGCCGATCCCCCGGTTATCGTCAATGGATACCAAGCTGCGCAGCATCTCCTTGCGGGCGGCGAAGCTGGTGTGTACGACGGAGGAGTTCGATGAATTGGCGCGTGAGGTGGGATTACGCGATCATCGTGACGGGGCTGCGGATTATGCGAGTCGTATGCAACTGCGGGCGGAGATCGACGGGCTGGTGGCACATTTGTATGGGCTGACGGAGAAGGAATTTTTGCATATTCAAGCAACGTTTCCGGTGGTCCCGGATCCGGCAAAGGTGGCGGCGCACAACGCATATCGAGATATTGCGGCTGGAGTCATTTCATGAAAAACATACCGCTGAGTGCCGTTCGGCTGAAGAACTTCAAGGCGATTCACGACACGGAATCCCTGCGGCTGGGGCCATTGACGGTTTTTATCGGAAACAATGGTTCGGGGAAAAGCAGCGTGATCGAAGCGCTCGAACTGGTGAAGCGACTGGCAACGGATGATCTCGATACGGCGCTGGGAGCATTTCGCGGTTTTGAACATGTTCGTTACAAGGGTGTAAAAAAGGCCGCAGGGGCTGCACCGGGCGTGACGCAATTGAAACCTGGCTCCATTTCGTTGACGTTGCGGGGACACCATAACAAAAGGCTTTTCTCGGCAACAACGGCCATTGGGTTGCGCGAAAACAATGAAATTTTTTTCCGTAGGGAAAGAGTCAAACGCGCGGAAACCGTGATTCGGCGTCAAGACGCGCAAGTCACGACAGAAGTCCCAGGGAAGGAGCCGAAGGTGGAATCGCTCGAGGGAGATACGTCGATTCTGCGTCGGCACTTGTCGGATGTGGTGGATGATTGGCAATTTGTCCGTCTGAATCCGGACGCGATGGGATCGCCAAAAGCCATCAAACAGACGGGCGCAAAAGTGCGATTGTCGCCCGATGGGGCGAACGTTGCTGAATATTTGCTGGAAATGTCGAGGAAAGCGCCGGATGATTTTCAAGATTTGTTCGAGGCGCTGAAGTTCGTCCTTCCCTATGCGAAAAACTTCAAGGTGGAGTTATTGAGCGAATTGGAACGGCAGGCGTATCTTCAAATTGCGGAAGCCAAATTCAATGTCCCGGGCTGGATGTTATCGACGGGTACATTGCGAATTGCGGCGTTGATGGCGCTGTTCCGGCATCCTTCGCGGCCAAAAGTCTTGTTCATCGAGGAGCTGGAGAATGGTTTGGATCCGCGAACCATTGGCCTCATCGTGGAAGAGATACAGTCGGCCGTTCTTTCGGGGCGGCAACAGGTCGTGGTAACAACGCATTCGCCATACTTGCTGAATTTGTTTCCATTGGACAGCATCGTCATGGTCGAACGTGAGCATGGAAGTCCCACGTTCTGGCGCCCGGATGACATTGAGGCCATCAGCAAGTGGAAGAACAAGTATGCGCCGGGGCGGATGTATTCAACGGGTATGTTTTCGCGAGGGAGCGGAGGATGAAAATCGGATTTGTTCTCGAATGCACGCTCGATGGCCCCGAAATGAAGATTTGCAGGTGGCTCGCCAAACAGATTTGCCCGAAGTTCGATGGTGGTAATGTTGAATTTCGGCCCATGAACAATAAGCAGTTCTTGATGGAAGCATGCGGTGATGTCGCTCGCAACTTATTGGATAGCGGTTGCCAACACGTGTTCATTCTGTGGGACCTCGCCCCCGCATGGCCCAACGGTGAGCAACCCGATTGCGTGCGTGAGGTCAGTGTCGTGAAGGCGGAACTAAAGAAGGCGAAAGTTCCGCAACCCAAGGCGACATGTGTATGCATTACGCACGAGATTGAAACGTGGTTGCTTGCGGATACCGAAGCACTGCGGGAATTTTGCTCCACAGATGCGCACAAGAAGGAGCGCGTCCGTAGCAAAGGCCGGCTGGAGCGCATCGTAGACCCGAAGGATGAACTCAAGCGGATCTTAAGAAACCGCGGCAAAACGTATAATGGCCATTATGATGCGCTTCCAATCATCCAAAAGGCTGATCCGAAGAAGCTACGCAAAGTTCAAAGTTACGCTCGACTCGAGGACAAGCTGCGCGCGCTTTGTTGAGCACGCGCCTACAAAGTTCTTGTTTCCCGTTTGCGCGTGATGTAACCATCCAGCCAACTCGAACCCAGGAGTTCTCATGGCCGATCCGTATATCGATCCATTCGAAACGAAGGTGTATGGCAAGTTCGCGCGTGAGCAAATGGCGACCGTGCTGAAAGGGTTGGTCCCGGACCTCGACGCGACGGTCGATTATGCAATCACGACGCAAGGCAAAGCCGACCAGGCAATGACTGATCTTTTGGATCGTCAGCCCAAACCTCCGGTGCTCGACGCCGACGCCATTCTCGAAGAAGCCCGGGACGTGATTGTGCGTTTTGGGGCGCATTTGGAATCGCTCAAGGGGCGCCCCGTCGACCCAAAACTGTTTTTCCGGGGCGAAGCGCCGAGCATTCTGGCGCGCAGACGACTCACAAAATTGGCGGCGGCATTCGGGCATATCGTTGACGAATTCGAGAAATACAAAGACAAGATTCGTGACCAAGCGCATTGGCGAACGGAATTGAAAAAAGCCTTCGAGGACCTTACGGCGCTCGAAAAACAACAACGAGCCACGCGCGTGGAAAAAGTGGTGCTCGGACCGGAAGTCGCCGCAGGACGCGAAGCTTGGCTCGGCGTCTACAATGCGAACAAAAACTTGGTGCGCGGACTTCTGGGTCATGCCGGAAAACCCGAATTGCTTCCCCTGATTTTCGATGACCTCGCCGAAACCCATCGCGTGAGCGGCGTCAGTGACGAGCCTCCGCCAGAAGCCGGTGCGGCCGTACCCGCTGGCGGCGAAGCGCAAACGCCATAAACGCAATCGTTCAACGCCCACCGCGTCCCCGCCCTCGATAACTTCCCCGCATTCGACGACTCCAACACATTCCTTGCAATGAACCCGTCTGTTGGTGCATCATGCCCGCATGGACGAACAGCCCCGCACATCCTTGGACCTCGTCCTGTCGAAAACAACGCTGCAACGCCCCTTTTTCGTGGTCCTCGGCCTTGTCATCGTCGCCGGAATCCTCGTGGAAATGCTTGGCGCGACGTACGGTTGGTCGACCCAATCGGGATTGTTACCGTTATTTTCCCTGAGCTACGAAGGCAATGTCCCGACCTTTTATTCCGCGGTGATTCTGTCGTTTGCCGGATGTTTGTTGGCGTTTTCCGCCATTGCAGCCCGAAAAAGCGGCGCAGGGTTCGTTCCGCATTGGTGGATCCTCGGCCTCGGCTTTTTCTATATCGCCATCGACGAGGTTTTCTCCATTCACGAATTGGCCGGCGGTTTGATGAACTTATCCGGCGTTTTGTATTTCAGTTGGGTCGTCCCGGCATTCATCCTCGTGCTCGTCATCCTTTTGTCTTACGTACGCTTTTTACGTCACCTGCCTCGACAAACCACCATTCGCTTTTTGGTGGCCGGAGCGCTCTATGTCGGAGGTGCCGTCGGTATGGAATTGCCGCTTGGGTATTGGACGGAAAAACATGGCTCCCATAATCTCGGATATGCCTTGATCGATGCCGTGGAAGAATCCATGGAAATGATCGCCATCAATTTGTTCATTCTTTGGCTCCTTGATCATTTGGCCGATTCTCGCGTCGTTTTGCGATTCTCTTCCGAAACCCCGGTGCAAAAGCCGTGACCGCGATACCGGCGAACCCCTCGACAGCCCAGCGTTCGCCGTACATTGCGAGCGCCGTGTACGATTGGATCTTTTTTCTTCTCCCGCCTCTTTTTTCATTGTTCGTCGGAGCGCTCGTCTCCGGCACGTCCTTCGACACCGATCGTTTTTGGCTTCACGGCCGACGCGTCACGTGGACGACGCTTTTGCTGGGCATTTTCGTTCATGCGCATCTTTTTGCCGTCTTCGTACGCAGTCACCTCAATCCGGATGTTTTTCCAAAGCACCGATTTCGTTTTATCGCCCTGCCCGTTTTGCTCGTCGTCGCCATGATGTCGTCGATGTGGGCGGTCGTCATTGCGACGGTCCTCGTGACATTTTGGGATGTTTGGCATTCCGCACTGCAAACATTCGGATTGGGACGTATTTACGATCGCAATCAAGGTAACGACCCGGCGGTGGGACGAACCTGGGACATTGTATTGAATTTGCTCCTGTATGCGGGTCCGATCGTTTCCGGCGCAACCATGTACGCGCATTTTCAAAAATTCGAACTCTTCGCCGATGTCGACGCCATGTTGTTTACGCTCGTCCCGGTCGCGATGAAGCAGCATCAGCAACCTATCGCGTGGGCAGTCATTCTTGGGGGCGTTCTCTTTTTATTGGCGTATGTCGGCGCCTACGTGCGTTTTGCTCGACAAGGGTACAAGGTTGGTGGTCAAAAAGTTTTTCTTTACGTAACAACGGGGCTTTGTTCCATTTGGGCTTGGGGATTCAATCCATTTGGCCAGGCTTTTTTGATCATGAATTTATTTCATGCTCTTCAATATTTCGGCCTCGTGTTTTGGTCCGAAAGAAAAATTCTCGTACGGCGATTGCATTTGTCGAGACGACGCATTGCGTATCCTTTGGCGGCTTTGATTTTCGTCTCGGTCACCCTGGCGTACGGGGTATTTGCGGAGGTCATCGCCGACGATCATCGTTTGCTGTGGAGCATGGTGCAAACGGTTGCTCTCATGCATTTTTTCTATGACGGCTTCATTTGGTCCGTGCGGAAGAAACAAGTTTGATCTCATGAAACCGGTCATTGCCTTGACCACCTCGACAAATGGGCGTTGCCCTCGCGATGGGGCACGGTTTCGGCGAATTCGGCATTGCGGCGGCGACGAATTTTGCGTACGCTCGGTCAATGCGATTCGACAAACCGCTTCCGACCACGCTCCTGGCGATTTCACTTCTTTCAATCGCGGCTCTTCCAGCTTGCAGCAAAAAAGAAGATGCAGCCAAACCCGGAATCACGGCGGAAAATGCGGCCGCCGACGATGCCGTCACCGAGCAATACGAACCGGCGACTGTGTCCTGGGTCGTCGCGCCCGAAGGCAAATTGAAGGCGCAATTCAAAGCGCCCGATGGCGCCGCCCTCGGCACGAGCGTCACGGGAACCGTCACGGTCAAACCCGTTCAGGCCGATGCAAAACCCGTCGTCGCCAAGCTCGTATACGACACGGAAGCCGGCGTCCATACTGCGGAATTTCCGGCGCTCAATGCCGACTTGACGGAAGTCAGTTATGACGTTTCGGTCAAGGGCAAACCCGTCAAAGGGGCACTGCATGTGCCGCGCGGAGGCACTCGAGAATTGGTCGCTTCGGCGAAAGTATCGGTGGACGCGAAATTGCCCGATGGCAAAAAAGGCCCCAATGGCGGCGTCGTTCAAGTGGTCGGTGATGACGTCATCGAGGTCGTGGCCGATGCAAAAAGCGGTGAAACACGCGTTTACGTACTCGACGATGATTTCAAGCCCATTGCCGTCGGCAAGCGCAAAGTCAAAATCGCCGTCGTCGGCAGCGCTCCGGAAGCCGTCGAATTGCAAGCGGAACCGCAAGGTTTGTACTTCACCGGCAAACTCGCGGTCGTTAAGACAAACCCGCACAAGCTGACCGTCGTGCTGCATGGAGAACGTTCACCGGAGCCGGTCGTCGTGCTCGTCGGCTATCATCCGGGAACCGTCGTTGTGGTTGGTCCGGGCGCACCAACGGTGGGCTTATTCGTCGCTGTTGGTTGGGCTCCCGCGGTGGTCGTCGTCGATCCGACCCCCAATGTCGTCGTCGTCGGCAAAGGCAAAGGCAAGGGACGCTGGGGCTGGAAAGGCCACGGTCACGGCCCGAAAGTCCAAATCAAGATCCACTGAAGCTTCGCTCGGGTTGAACCTCCGGGGCTTCGCGTCACTTTTGGCGCCCCAAACCCCTCTTTCAACATTTGGGGCTTCGGATCGCCTTTGGCGTCCTTCGCCCCAAACCCCTCTTTCAACATTTGGGGCTTCGGATCGCCTTTGGCGTCCTTC
>CAYSYX010000012.1:43054-57713 GCA_964435055.1 uncultured Polyangium sp.
GCCCCAAACCCCTCCCAAAACTTGGCCCACCTCCACCGGTCATGAAAAGGCTGGGCCATGTTCATCCGGCTCGCCCGGCCCTCCGCTCTCGTCGCCGCAGCTCTCGCGCTTGGTTCACTCACCCTTCCACGTTCGGCGTGGGCGTGGGTCGATACGCGGATTGCGGGTGATGACGTTCGTGTCGACATCGCCAAAGACGGCTCCGCGCGCGTCGAGCACAAGATCACTTTGCGCATCTCGGGAGGCCCGCTCAAAGCACTCGATTTGCGCGGTGTGGACGCCGATGCGGTCCCGGAAGCGGATGGGTACGTCGTTCCCAGCAAAGAAGCGGCAAGCGGTTCACTGGCGCAAGCGGAACCGGTGACCATCGAGATGCTTCCGCCTTCGACTCACACGCAGGAAGACGGCTCGAAAGACCCGTCGGTGATGCGCATTCGCTTCGATGCCGACAAGGGTTTGTCCCGTGGATCCTTCGTGGTGTTCGTCAGGTACAAAACGGAACTCTTCCGCCGCGGATTGCTCCGCCGTGACGGGTCGATGGCGCAGTTGCGTTGGCCTGGTTTGTCTTGGAACGATGGTTTTGATTCGGCCCGCGCTACGTTCATTTTGCCATCGGGTCCGACCGAACCTCGACCGGATGACGTTACGGTCACGGAAACGGCGGAAGGAGCAGCCGCAACGCCACCTCCGTCGACGCTCTCGACGTTACGCCGGGGGACCGGCCGAGACGAACTCGAGCTGCTTCGGCCGTATGCGCCCAAGGGTGAAGCGGTTTTGTGGACCGTGCGTTTCGATGCTCGCGCGCTCGATGTGACGGCGGCGAAAACACCGACCGCGGATGCAACGGCACCAACGGCGCCTTCCTCGGTGACACCTGCACGGCGCGATGTTTTGTTCTTCAGCGCCGGGCTCTTGTTTGTCTTGTACTCACTGCTCGTGGCGTTCAAATCCCGCGAAGTCGAGCGGTCGACCAAGGCGGCGGGAGCCATCGCTCGACCGCTCATTCCCCTTCCGATGTACGTGCGGGCCATCGCGGCAGGCGCGGCGCTCGTGGGTGGTTTGTCCCTACAGCTGTTCTTGCGTACCGGAACGTTGGGCGCGCTTTTTGTGGCGATCGCCGCGGCGTTGTCGATGTTTCGCGCACCGGAAGTACCGTCGGCTTCGCGCTTGCGCGGGCCCGGGGCGTGGTTGCCGATCAGTGAAGAGGAAGCTTTCGCTCGTTTGCCTCGACGAACCGGAACCTACCTCGATGTTTCCACCCACGCGGGCAAGGCGCTTTTGTTGTCGACGCTCGGACTGCTCGGTGCAGCGGTCTATTTCGTCTCCGAACGCTCGTTGTATCACGCGTATTTGCTCGGCTTCGACGTCGTGACGATTTTGGCGATTTTTTGCACGGGGCGGCAATCGGACATTCCGCTGGATGCGGTATCGTATGCCAAACCATTTTTGCAGGATGTCACGAAACGTCTGCGCAAAGCGTTGCGAAAGTCGGGCGAAGAGGTGCGCATCATTCCGCGGATTCGTTTGCCGGAAGGCTCGGCCGTCGCCGATGAAATGCGTCTGGTCATCGTGCCGCGTTCGCCCTTGACGGGGTTTGTCGGACTCGAGATCGGGGTCGTGTCGATTCCTTCGGCGCAATCCGCCGTCCATCATCCCGAAGTCATTGTCCGCGTCGCGGCGGGGTCACCTTGTGAAGAGGCGCTCGCGACGGTCCTCGAGCAAGGCAAGAATCAACGCGGGCGGCGTTCGTCCGAGCGCGCCATTGCATTTTCGCCGCGATTGCCGACGACGTGGATGACGACCGATCTGGCGCTCGGGCTTTTGGCAGCATTACGACAAGCGCGCAAAGGCGACGAACGTTCGGGGATTCGCCGCACATCTCAGCTGCGTGAGGAACGAGCGGTACGAGTGGCTTGACGCCATTCGCGATCTGTTTTCCGCTACGCGCCACGCATGGCTGCATCTCCATCCAAATCGCCTTCGTCCGGTGCGCGTATCGCGGCCGTGGTCGTGCTCGGTATCCTCGGATTTTTCGTTTTCGCGCCGGGTTCGTCCGAACCGACGGCGCCGGTGACCGAACCCGATATGGCGGCATCTTCGGACGATCCGGACACGATTACACCGCCCGGGACACCTCCGGCAGCGGATGTGGCGGCATTGCTGGATGGTTTGTCTCTCGGTAACGATTTCGAGGGGTGGAAAATCGTCAATTTTTGGCCGGCTCCGGAGAAAATACTCTGGATTGAATTTGGAAAAGATCGCACGTTCTTTTCGGTGAGTATCACCGCTAAACGCGAAGGAAATCCGCTCCCTCCCGAACAAACGGATTTGTATGACGTGGGTTATGGCCTGGTTCGCCCCAAAAGCGCGGCGATTGCGCAGGATGTGCAGATGCGCATCGTCGCACAGATAGCGGCGCGCGTTCGGAAGCGGGAAAAAGAAGTGGGCCGTCCAAAGGCGCTTTAGACCGGCGCCACGACTTTACGCTTCGGTTTGTCCCACAATCGCCGCGATATCGGCAGGTAATGGCGATTTCACCGTAAACGCAGGGACGACGGCATCTCCGCTCCACGAAATCATGGATGCGTGCAGAGCGTGCCGGGCCAAACCTTCCACCGCTTGCCCACCATAAAGCACATCACCCACCAATGGATGCCCGAGCGCCGCGAAGTGCGCCCGAATTTGATGCCGTAAAGCTTTGCCCGCGCGAGCCTCCACCAAGGCATACCCATTGTGTTCGGAAATCTTCTTGTACGTCGTATGCGCAGGCCGCGGCGCATTACGCGCAACGTCCCGCGGATGCACGCACGCCAATACGCGACGACGATCTTTGGGATGCGGCGCCAAAGGTATTTCAATCGTGCCCGATTCCGGCAAATCACGCGCCTCGCAGACCAACAAATACCGTTTGTCGATCCGCTCCTCTTTGATGGCTTTCGTCAAAACATCGAACGCTTCTTTCGTCCGCGCCGCCATCACGAGACCACTCGTTTCCGTATCCAATCGATGACACAATCCCGGCTCGCGCGGGGAAAAACCAATTTCCGCGCATTCGGGATATTTCGCCACCAATGCATTCGCCAATGTCCCCGTTTCTCCAGGCTCGATCGGCGCCGAAGGCATTCCCGCAGCTTTGTCGAATATCAACACTTTGTCCGTCTCTAAGACAACGACGAGCGATAACGACGAATCGGCAACAGCCGCCTGACTCTGCGCCTCGGGTGCCATGTCGATCGAAACGACATCGCCGGCTTTCGCGACATCGCCCTTCGCCACGCGCCTGCCCCGTTCGGCCCCCGCGTCATGCAATCGAACTTTGCCCCCTTCGAAGAGCCTCTTCGCCCCCGCTCGACCAAGCGCCGGCACCGCCAGCAACAAAAGCTTGTCCAGACGAACTCCGGCTTGTTCTTCGTTCACGGCAATCTTGATCATGATTCGAGCTCCAACGATTCTCCGAACAGCACACTCCCGCCCACTCGATCTAATGCCACACGCCGCTCCACGATAGCCCCACGACGGGCGCACGCCGCTCGCCCGCGCGACTTTCGCCAAGAACCCCCGCCACGGGCAATGGCCACGAAAGCTCGGCCTTCTTCGACGCTTTCGATCCTGCCGGCCCTTTGGGCCTCGTGACGAACCAGCCGATCGTTCCACCGACGATCGCCATCCCGCCCGTCATGCCCAGCCAAACACGCTGCTGAGCCACCGTCGGCGCATCGAGAAGCAACGGACTGCCGAGCGCCGCACCGCCCAATCCGCCGAGCAACGCGCCCAGATCAACGCCGACGACACGCGATGTCGTCGGGCGCAAAAACAAACTCGCCGTCGCCGCTCCAAGCCAACCCAAACCCGCTCCGTAACCCGCTCCGGCCAACGGCAACGAGCCCACGTCACCTCGAACGAACGCCTCCGTAATGCCGCCCAGCAGAAAGCCGAATCCACCACCCGAATGCGCCATCGCCGCTTCACCGTCGGCAGTTCGTCGCAGCGCTACACCGAGCGTTGCAAGAGACAAACCCGTCGCCGAAGCGATGAGGCCCGCCGTCCATTGTTCTCCGACGTCCACCGGTCCCTGACGACCATAGGCGTACGCGCCAAACCTTCCCGCATGGATCAAGTGTCCCGCAAGCGTCGGCCACCACGCGCCCGATGCAAGAAACCATGCGTCGCCAACGCCGATGTTCCATTCCTCCGCCACGAGCACCGAAGCGACCAATCCTCCGCCCGCACCGACGGCGAGCAGCGGATAGAGCAGCCGTGGATCATCCGAGCCGCTCGCGCGTTGAATCGAATAACCAATCAGCCCGCCGAAGAGCGTGCCGTTCGCAGCCAACGCCGTCTTGCCGACGCTGCGCATGGGCACGGTCAACGCGCCCGTTCGTACGGTTCGACTTTGCTCCGGCACACTCGCGCGACCACTGCGATCCGTCACGAGATCACGCAACATCACGACCGCACGAACTTCGATGTCCGCACGTGCAAATCGTTCGACACGCGTGACGATTTTGCGCGACCCGGGCTCGACCAGCACGAGGCGTAACTCGATCTCGCCATCGCGCTCGCGAAGACTCGGAGCAACGAGCATCGTTTGTCGCGACTCCGCAGCTGCGACGAGATCGACTTCATCGTCGGGAGCTACGCCGTGACGACCGAGGTCCAGGGACAAACCCAGATCTTGAGCGGTGTCGGCGAGGAGCACATCGAGTTGTCCGGCGAGCGTTTGCAGTTCCGCCAGATCGTTCTCCGACGGTTCGCCCAATATTTTGGATGCAAACAATGCCGTCGCGGGTTTGCGCAACGGCGTCGATGTATCGGAGGTGTCGATGTTTGGAGCAGCAACGGTCGTCTTGGCAAGACAAACCAGCGCGAACGCATGAATGATGGTTGAGAGATACGAACGCAGACGCTTCAGAACATCACCGAGCCGCTCGCGAAGACGTCGAACGTGTTGCTGTCGCTGACGACGAAGCGTCGACCGACCGCATTGATGACGGGACGATAGTTCGGGTTCGGAATACCCGTCGCCGTGATCGTTCCGCCGCCGATCTCGCTACCGCTCTTGCAAGGCCCGGACTGCGTCACGTCTTCCTTGAAGTTCGGATTGCACGGTTGGTCCTGGGTGATCCCGTGACGTTGGTCGTGTTGGTACCCGAAGCCGAGCGTGAACTTGACGTACTCGCTGGCTTGCCACGTCACCGCAGCTTGACCGCGAATCGACGAGAACTGCTGCACGTCGGTCAAACCCGTGACGTAGGTCTTCTGGGATTGATCGTTGATGATCGAGATCGGTTCATTCGCTGGATTGCACTGGAACGTGCCGTTGCCCTGATCGTTGCAGTTCGGGTTCTTCGCGTAGCCCGCCCAGAGCGGCGTGCGCAGCGAGTTTACCGAACTGGAACCGATCGCATCGAAGAGCTCGGAGTAGTCGCGACCTTCGGATGTGTATTTGCCCTGTACGCGAAAATCGAGCGTCAAACGGCCGAATTTCTCACGGTTTTCCCAGGGAATGACCATCAAACCAATCGTCATCGTTCCGGAGATCGGCGGACGGTTCACGAGCGATCCTTGCAGATCCGTGATGCCGTAGTCCGACGAAGCTTGTTGGAACTCAAACAATGCGGAAAAACCACCGTACGGTTCGACGTACTTGATGCGCTTCGAAACGAGTGTGTGCACTTCGAGGCCCACCGTGCCTCGCGTCACGCCCGGCTGACGCTCACTGACGTCCGCGCCATCGAGATCCGCAGGGTCTTGTTGACCGTTGCGATTTCGATCCGACGGATGCGCACACTGCAACTGCCCGCTCGCCGGGGTCGTGGTGCAGGCATGCATCGATTCGCCCAACGCGAATCGACCTTCCACACCGAAGAGAAGCGTGGGCTTGGTGCGATCACGCGCTTGGTTCATGAACGCGCTCGTGTCGATACCGACCGCGAGATACTCGAGACCGCTGCGATCCGGCGACTTGAAGGGAAGCGAGAAAATCTGCTCTCCCGGCGCACCTTGAAGGACAACGTTCTGCTTGCCTTCACTGCCCTCGAGATCCGTCAACTCGCGCGTGTTGCTCAAGATGATCGGCAAGCGGAAGTAAAGCGCGAGGTCCTTGTATAGACCGACATCGACACGCGGAATCAAGCGCGATGTCGACTCGGCGTACGAGGCGACGTTGAGCAGGTTCGTGGTAAAACCGCCCGAGGTCAAACCTGGTCCGAAGATGCTCGTCTCGCGTTGGATCTTCGCGGACTTGGACGAGTATTGAAATCCGAGGCTGACGGCGATGTCGAAAGGATCGCCATCATCGAATGCATCGATGACGTTCACGACTTCGCCCGGCTCTTGCATGACCCGCGGCTCAGTCGCGCTACGCGGTTCGTCTGCACGTGCAACGCGCGCATCGAGAGATGCTACGAGTGCAAACGAAGTTGCAAGAAGAGCGGACACGCCGCGGACACGACGTCCAAGGCAAAGCCCCATGCCCCTGTGATCGCACGCTGTTCCGCCGTTCATGGAGAACCTTTCCGTTCGACGGACGCTACCGGCGTACGTGGTGAAATGTCAATCGGATCGAGCGTCGAACGAATCGATGTGTCGACGTTCGCCTCGCACACCCATTCGCGAACGGACCAAAATCCGCTCATTCGTCGCCGGGAGACATCGGACCGGGGAGGAAACTGTCGCGAGGCTCCGGCGCCGTAGGCGGCTCACTCTCGGCCTCGCTTTCTCCTTCCGCGTCCTCGACGAAGATCGCATCGGTGATGTCCTCTGCGTTCAACTCTTCGCGTGCGGTGCTCAAGTCGCGTGACGTTTGATCCAAACGATCGGCGAGAACGCCCAAGAACTGCCAGAGCAACTTCACCGCAAGTTCGGCCTCTTTGCGCAGCACCTCGAAGAAGTCGCTGCGATGCAAAACGATGAGCTCACTCGGCTCCGATGCCGTCACCGTCGCCGAACGAGGCACGGCGCGAATGAGCGCCATTTCGCCGAAGTGTTCTCCAGGTCCAAAGTCGTTCAGCACCGTCTCACCACGACTGATGCGCACTTCACCGGAGAGCACGATGAAGAGTTCGTCACCACGATCGCCCTCTTGCACGACGATCTCACCGGGTTCGTACGAGACAACCTCGGAGACTTGCATGATGCGGAGCATCTCGCGTTCGTTGAGACGAGCGAAGAGCGGCATCTTCGAAAGCAACTCGCGCTTGAGCTGCAAACGACGCGCGCGGCTGTCGTCCTGTTCGTCGCCTTTGCCCAGACGAACGATGACGGCCGTGATGTTGTCCTTGCCGCCTTTGCGATTGGCCAGATCGATGAGCTCGCGGGTCGCGACGTCACCGTTCTGCTCTTCGAAGTACGGTTCGAGCTCGGCGGTGTGCGCGATGTATCCATGCAAGCCGTCGGAGGCGAGAAGGAACTGGTCGCCGGGTAAAACCTCGATCGTCAACGTATCGACTTCGACGCGTTCGTACACTCCGACCGCGCGCGTGATGGCGTTTTTCTGGGCCACCTTGTCGATCTGTTCGCGCGTGAGTTTTCCGCGCTTGATGAGCTCGTTGTAGACCGTGTGATCTTCGGTGATCTGTTGGACGTTGCCGTCGCGCAGCAAGTAGATGCGACTGTCGCCGACGTGAGCGATGAACCCGTACGAGCCGACGATGAGCAACGACGAGAGCGTCGTACCCATGCCACGTTTGTTCGAGTCGGCTTTCGCTTCTTCGTTGATACGCGCGCATGCGCGCTGCACGGCGGTCTCGAGAAGACCGAGGATCTCTTTCGATCCCACACGCGCACTCACACCTTCGTCGGTGTACTTCTCGATGATCTCGCGATGCTTCTTGACCTCTTCGTGGATGATCCGAACCGCGAGGGCACTGGCGACTTCACCCGCGGCATGGCCACCCATACCGTCCGCAACGATCGAGAGAGCAAGCCTCTTATCGACGAGGAAGTTGTCCTCGTTGTGGTCACGAACGCGACCCACATCGGTGGTTGCGTAGAACTGGATCGTGTCGGACGACGGCATCGCTTCACGAGGCTACCATGGGCCTTCGCAGGCTCTCCACTTCTTGCCGCAATTTTGCCGGCGCGTACTTGCCCGTCCTTACGCTGTACGTGCGTTCCCCGTGACGAACAGTTACCAGCCGGGGGTTTGTCAAAGCGACTCGCCGCGCAACAACGCCAAAAGCACGCGCTTCTCCGTTGCATCCGTGACGATCTCCAACACGCGATTGATCTCGCGCACCGCCAGAACGACCAGCAACAGTCGAGCACGTGGATCGCGACTCGCCCGTGCCGCCAGCGAATGCACGCCTTCATGCGCTTGATTGATGACGAGCACGCCCGACGATTCCTCGAACACCATCGGACGTCCGCGGCGCACATAACGCACGCCCGTCACGACACACGTCGGTGTCAAACCCAGCTTGTCGATCGTCAACACGAGCGACGGACCAAAGTCTTTCGTCCACGGTGCCAAGACTTCAGGGCGATCGAAGAACACCACCACGCGCTGCACGAGGTTTCGAAACCACGATCCGGCGGGCTCGGCGACGGGAGCCGGGTCGCTCGCGACGTCTTCCGGATCGGGGACGATCGTCGGTGGAGGCAGCGGCTTGGCGCCATTTTGGATCTGTTTGTCAAAATGAAACGACGCGACATCACGGACCGCTTGAACCTTCTCGACTTCGATCGGTTTCTCGACGGCCGCGAGCTCGCGAATGAAATTCGTACGCGCTCGAAGGACATCGACCAGCGCTTGACCTTCGCCGCGAAGGATGAACGGAGGAGTTTCGCCAGGAAAAACGCCTTCGATCGTGGCGTCTTTGGCGGAGACCCAGATCTCCTTTTTTGTGCGCAGCGTCTTCACGACCTCGGCGGCATCGATCATTCGACCATCGGCGGCATGCGCGTCGAGTTTGCCCACGTCCGCACCGAAAAACTTCAGGATCCACCGATACCCATCGACGACCCGCGCGTCCTTCTGCGCCGCCTGTGCTTCACGAACGAGCGCCGTGGTTTCTTCGAGCAACCACGCACTAAGGGCGGCGGTGATTTCTTGCGGCTTTTTTGACGCCCCCGTATTCGCAATGAACAAACGACCCGACACCGGAACGGGTATTTCTACGTCCACTCGTTCCGGATGGTTTGGCCCACCAAACGTACGTGGCGTGGGAAATCGATTGGAACCATCCCGGACTTCAATCGGTCCGGCCGTAAGCCACGACGGAGGCAACCATAAAACTCCTACGACCACGACGGCGTCATTGAGCAATCGTTTTCGTACTTTGCGCGCCGCAAGCACATTGTCGGAAGCAATGCACCACTTCGAAATGACCGCCTCGACTCGCGCTTCAACGGCTTTGCGCAGTTTCTCCTTCGGCGGATTCCCTTTGATTCCATCAAAGGTTTTGTTTTCCGGAATCGAATCGTCGTTGATGACCGCGAGCACCGGCCAATCGCCGGTATCACCCAATTTGCACAGCGTACGTCGAGTCTTGTGGACCCAAATCCCGCGTTTGTCCGCGTTCTCGGGCGAAAGAACGCCAATCTCGCCTTCGACGACATCGCCTTCGAACGGAACGATATCGAGACATTCGAGACGTTGGGACGCGGAGAGCCCTATGAAAGACAGCGGCGCAGCGTGTTTACGCGATTCTGCTTCCGCTTCGCGCCGTAATCGATCCGTGACGTCTTCCAACGTCAACACATTGGACAAAATGTGCGCCTCGTCCGACGTAATGCACAACGGAGAACGCGCACGACGCGTCATGGGCAATGTCGGGACAAACATCACGTACGGATACGCCGAATCCCCGGAGTCGCGAAGATCGGCGATGCTGTGATAATGCCCCGAAACGTCCGGAAAAACCTCGAACATTTGTCGCCGTTTGCTCAGCGTCCGGCCTTTACGCGCATTTTTCACGATCACCGTTCGTAATGCCAAACGAATGAACGGAGGCAGTTCGTCGAGACGCAACCCCAACGATTCGATGTGCTTCACGGCGCCTTTGGCGAGTTTTTCGGCGATGTGTTTTTTCTCGTCCGCATCCAACTCCACATCTTCCACCCGCACGACAGCGCGAAATGCCACCGGAGCGGTCACATCGAGCTTCACGACGGCCCCGTGCAACGTTTCGACATCGACGCGAATGTCGGAGCCATCCGTCAATTCCAATTCGCCCTCCAAATCGAGCCCAATCGACGACAGCGACGCCCGAAGCGCGGCATGCACGGGCGAACCCGAAAGCGTCGGACCACCATGCCCCGATCCCGGTTTTCGGCGGCTTTGCAATGCATATACGGCGCTCGATACGTCCTGCATTTCGTGGCCCATCACGGCCAGGATTTCCCGCATCAAGTTACCTTCGGTCGTCGGCGGTAAATGCACAATCGGCGCGTCGAGTTCGCTGAAGCCTCGAGCCGATTTTTCCCACGAAACATAACGAGCCGTGGCGTAATAGAGTTTTTTGCCTCCGGGCGCGAGCTCCGAATACGGACGCCAATCGCCTTGTACCGTCGGCCATAAAAAGCCGGCGGCACGTAACGCAAAGTCGGCCGTGAGAATGTCCGAACGTGAAGGGTTTGTCGCCGAACAAGCGAACAATTGTTGAATCAAGAGCAAGCGACGACGGTCCTGGAAAAACGCTTCGCACGCCGGCCCTTCCGCGCGAGACACGAGATCCGCAGCAAAAACGCACGCCGCCGAATACACGAACGCCTCGATTTGCGTAAGCCCCGCCGGCGATACATCGACAAAGTCCACCAGGGCATCGTTCGACGGCAACGCCACACGCGCCACCACGGACACCGGCAAACCCAGCAATGGACGGGAACACACGAGCCGCCCTTCGTAAAGGATTTCCACGGTCGCGAGCGGCAAATCAAGACCTGTTCGGGGCAAACCGACCACCACGAACGCCACGCCTTCGCCCGAATCTTTTGGTTGCTCTTGCCAAACCTTGATCGGTACGTCGGGGTCGGCCAAAGCTCCGGCTTCGTCAAAACGCAATTGTGGCTTTTGCAGAAACGCGCGCTTGCGCGTTTCGACCTGCGCCCGCTTGTAATGTCGCTCGAGCTCGTCGTCCGCAGCTTTGACTCGATTACCCGCCCAACGAAGCAAAGCGGCGACTTCGCGATCATGACGCAACAGGAGCGGTCCCCAATCAAACGTTGGGAACGATGGCGCCTCCCGCAAAAATGGAATGGTATTCTGGTCGGGAAAACGCGCGGCGACGTCCGCCAATGTGGACAAACGTGGCCGCCCCTCTTCATCGAGCACGTAAACAAGGGGAAACTTCTCGATCCGCCCGGCCAGCTCTTTCGTTCGGAATCGAGCGACGGCTTCAATCAAAAACGATCGAAATACAGGCCCCGGTTCGGTCGGAAATCCGCGCAACGATCGCCGAGCCTCCGCATTACCTTCGAGTGCTTCGACGATTTTCTCCAGAAACTCGTTGCGCACATGAACCAACGAGGACATTTCTTTCGACCAGAAAACGCCATCCCAAGCGGGCTTTGGGATCGTCGCGTCGTGTTCCAGGACAATCGTCGCCGGTTCGACAAACCTTTGCATCGATTCCGTAGCCAGCAAAACCCCGGCATGCAGGGACAAACAGCGATCCTCGAGGCCCACCGCAATGGCCCCACGACCACCGCTGCTTTCGAATGTCATGGCCGGCAGCATTTCCCCCGCCGCGTGTTTTCCGCTTTGCGCCGAATGCAACAAATCAAGAAATGCGCCGGGAGCGACCGCCGCATTGGGCCGCCGCAAACCTCGTTCGTAAGGAATCATCGTAACGCCGGGAAAAACCAGGGACAACCATTCCTTCTCCAAGTTCGTCACGACGACCACGGGTCGATCGTCCGGCGCGGTTCCCGTCGTTCCGGGCGCGACGTAACAAATCGCTTTCGTACGATCCGAATACGTCTTTAATTCTGCAAGGCTCACGGGCAAACGGTTGGGATTGGCCGCTGTCCACGTCCCTCGCGTCCAAATGGACGAATACGCGGAAATCGCAGGCTCTTCCGGAAGTTTTTCCAGACCGAGCGCTTTGGCGGCGACGACGTAATTGCCGATCGCCGCGCGAACGAGCGGGAGAACCCGGGAACGTTCTTCGACGGAACGTTTTTCCTGTACACTCCGCTCGAGGTACGTACCAAGCGCCACGAGCGTGAGGCGCGTCAATTGAAAAATGGCCAGGCGCAAGTCATCGTCGTCGACGACGCCTTCATAAGAGAATTTCGGCCGCAATCGGCCATCCCAAGCAATCGCCGCATCCATGGCCGCGGGGAGTTTGTCGCGATCAATCGTCAGCGTATCGATGTGCCGTCCTTCGATGTAGATGCGGATGGACGTCGGACGTTGCCCCGTACGTTGCCCTTCCGCTCCGAGGGCCAATTGTCCTCGCAAACCCTGAAATGGTCCTTCACCGATTCGAAACGTTTCTTTTACGACATGCATCGCATCATCGGGAACCTCGGGATCCGTCGGTGTGCGGCCATGAAGCACGCGACGACGTTCACGAGCGACCATGGCCGCGGCGACGAGCGTCTTCGCGTCCTGCACTGCAAAATCAACGAGCATTCGTTCGGCCATTTTTCCTCGGAGCCAAACGACATTATCCAACCACGGCGCCAAATCCGCTTCCAATGCGTCTTTTCCTTGATGGACATAGACCTCCATTTGGTGACGCAGGAGCAACGAATACGGTGTCACGGACGCACCCACGGCATTTTGAAGCAGCGGCAAATCAAGCAACTCCATCGCTTGTTCGGACAACGAAGTGCCTCGCCGATGCGCTCCCGCCACAATACACACAATCGCTCCCAAGGCGGTTTCGAGTTTGTTTACATCGCCGTCGACGACATCCACATTCGGCAATGGTTTGCCCTTGCGCGTCACGAGCGCCACGAGCGTGCGCAGCGCCAAGATCAAAGCTTCGCGCGCTCCCTGCTCGGCATTTTTCGGCAATGGTGCGTCTTCGCGTAACGCCGATCGCGATGCATTCGTGGGCAATTCATTGGCATCGATGACCACGCGAATGGGCAGTTCCACCTGCGCATGCGGAGCGCCGGGCAAAATGGGTTCCGCGACAAACGTTTTACGCAAAAGCGTCACACCAAGCTCCAGCCATTCCACCACCGGCCCGGCGGGCATTTCGAGAATCTCGAGCACACCTCGACGTAATTCGCGTCCCTGAATCGGCACACGCAAGAGCGCTCGCGGGCGCTTCGGCAAAGAAAAACTCGTCCCCTGCGACGTCAACGTGAGCGGCGCCGAATGCAAGGCCTCCGAGAGAAGCGCGATTTCCCGCGGCAATTCACGGGCGGCTGCCCGCTTCAACCATTGCACGCCCATACGCCGACGCACGTGCACGCGCATTCCGCACCCGGGCATCCCCTTCGGAGCGCTTCCCCATTCAATCTCCGGAAGCGCCACGTCTTCCGATTCGAGCACCGAGGGGACAAACCGAACCTTGGCGACTTTTTCATGTTCGGAAGGACGCACGTAAATATCGACGAACGCCGGTCCAAGACCCAATGCGGCATTTACACCGAGCGCCAAACCTCGCAAAGAACGATCCGTCGTTTGTCCGTCTCCAAGCACGTGATCGAGCAACCGAGGCAATTCATTCGGCGCGACGGGCTGCCCGTCGAACGTCAAAATCACATCGTTGCTATCGTAATCGATATCGAGCGTCGTCGCTTTGGACGCCACGGCGGCTCGAGCGATTTCGGTGGCATAAAGATGCAAATCGACGAGCAAATGTTCGCGCAGCTTCGCGAGCGCGCGACGAGCATCGACACGAATTTTTCCTCGCGCGACGACTTGTCTCCCGTCATCGGTCGAAATGCTCATACGACCTCCACCGCGGCAATCGAGAACAACGCATCGGATAATTTTCCATGAGGATCGGGGCGCGAAAGCAGCAACAGACGCAAGAGGATGTGCGCAGCCAAAAATGTGTCCTTTTCAGCATGTTTACGCGCTGATTGCACGGCTTCATGCGCCGTATTCAAGATAAGTCCACCATCGGCCCGATCCTGCGACCAACCATTTTCGGCAAATTCCTTGGGGCTCAACCAGACATGCTCCCGAATGTATCGTGTCGGCTTTTGCGCCAATACACACGGCGCATCGAGCTTGGCATCGGGGGTGGCCAGCATCACCGGACGAAGCATGATTCCCAGCGCCAAGAAATGGTTCTCGAGCGACAAACACAACGCTTTGTCGGTCGAGCTCATTTCTTTTTCCGGGACTTCTTTGAGCAAACAAAAGTTCTTTTCCGGGGTGATGGGACCCGGCAAAGGAATCTGCAATGCGAGCAGCGAATGAATGGCGGCATCCGGCGCCAGCAATACCGGATACCCGGCTTTGGTGACCGCTGCGGCAAGCTCGTTCGGCGTGGCCGTTATGTACATTCCTCGGTACGTCATGATCGTTTTGAAGGAAATCAACGACGATTTTTTCCAAGGTGCCGCCAGGGGAAACATGATTTCATCATGGGCAATGGACAAAGGCGGCTCGAGCGCCGCCTCCAAAAATGCGACGTAAGAAGCAATCAGCTCCGCGTCGTATGGCGGCTTGGATTCGACCAGGTCCCGAGCTGCTCGGGTGAGGCGCGACGTCAGTTCCCGGCGTAATGATTTTTGCACGAGTTCG
>CAYSYX010000013.1:0-56839 GCA_964435055.1 uncultured Polyangium sp.
GCCGAATGGCTCGCGTTCCGCGATTCCTTTGGCTTGAACGAGATACGCCCCCCGGCCCTCCCAAACCTTCCCTCGATATTCCTTGTCGAATCCTTCAGCCTCGAAACGCGATTTGAAGTCACCGTAACTCAGCGCCAGGAGTACACCGACAAGGCCGGAAATCATGGTGCCCATGAAAACGTGTTTTGGAGTCAATGCCCGTAACGATCCGCATGAGATCAAAAGAAACGCTCCAATGATGGCCAACGTCAAAACACCATTTCGCGACACCGTAAAGAGCAAGGTCGCCGTTCCCAGCAGCCCGGTGATGGCGCACGCCCAACGCAGTCGCGCGGACGTTTTCGCCGTCGCTGTAGCAATGAGAATTGGAATCGAAATGAGCTCGTACATCGACAAGCTATTGGCATGCGCCAACGTGCCGGGTACACGAAGAACATGATGCATCAATCGCTGACGTAATGCGGTGATGAATTCATAATCAATGGCACAAACCAGCGCCCAGACCAAAACCGTATAGTGCTCTTCGCTCTGGACAAACCGATACATCGTTATGAACACGCCCAGTTGGCGCACCATTTTTGACAATTCAAACAGGCCGAAAATGACCGGATCGGAAAAGAGCACGACGAGGGTATTGTAACCCAGAAATACGAGCATCGGAGCGAGTCCCGGCAGCCATCGAGCTCGCGTTTTGGCACGAGGCAAACTCGACAATAAAAGAATCCAAATCAAATCCAGCCAGGATGCTTCGATCCCCCGAGTCGTGCCGCGATACCATTCTCGGCTCATGAAGTTGATATCGATGAAGTCCGTACGCGTCGTCCCGAATACGAGCAAAAATGCGCAAAGATCACGCAGCCGCGCATGACGACGGCAGAATGCACGCCCTACGGTCAATACGAGCACGAGACCAAGCAAAAAGATGGCGTGTTTCGACTCCACGATCACCTCGCCAAACGATTTTCTCTCGCGGCGGAACCACCGAATCGTTCGAGTACCAATCGTTGTCCGAGATCGACGTCCGTGGTTTGTCCCGCGCGTTGGTTTTCCCCGTGAACATGTCCCTGGAAATACCCCCAGTGAAATGCCGCGCGACGAACCGGCGATTCACAAAGACCGCGCCAATCTCCGCGTTCGGCATGATAAACAATGTCGCGCGCAGTGGAGGCCGCCGTGCGGCGCAAGCATTGCCATAAGGAGTCCTCGTCTCCGCGGATGATGGCGTCCGCTTCCCCTTCGATGAATCGCCGTCCAAACGACTCTCGAAGTGTATAATTGTGTGAATGCATGACGAGCGCGTCGGGAACATAACGAACGATATGCCCATTCTTTTTGGCCCATATCCCCCATTCGATATCTTCCGAACCCCATGCGGCCGTATGAAATGGGTGTTGTTCCCAAGCGGATCGCCGAATCGCTGCAAATGGCAAAGAAAGGGGCATCCAAGATGGTGCATCCCCATTCGCTGGAAAACTGACCTCGTAATCGCGACGTACCCAGTTTGCAGCCTCCGGACGCGGCAACTGTCGAGCAAACGTAGCGACGACTCGAGAATCGCCGAAAGGACACACGAGACGTTCCAGTGCGTTGGGCGCGAGGGGTACGACGTCGGAATTTTGAAACACAATCATGTCACCGGTCGCGTGGGTGATCGCTTGATTGAGCACCTTACCGGGCACATAAGACGTTGCCGGAATTTGAATCAATCGGCAGGAATAACGCCGAACGATATCCAATGTTCCGTCCGTCGAGCCCGAGTCGACCACAATCAATTGAAAATTGCGGAGCGTTTGACCATGAAGCGCATGCAATGCTTGGTGCACGACCCAATCGGCGTTTTTCGTCCGCATGATGACCGACAATTGCATCGAGATCGCCTTTCTACTCCAAATGGATTCCCAATTGTTCGGCGGTATGGCGAAAGTTGGGATCACCGTGCTCCGCCCAATATCGCAAATATGCGTGGCGAAGTGCTTGCGGGCTGCAATCGCTTGCTCTCAAGAGGGATTGAGTCAATCGCGCTTGATCGGTATTCGAACCGTAGAGCACCGTGGGCAATACGGCCGCCAGCACCGCGCGTGGACAATGACCGTGAGCTTCTTTTCGATGCAAAATGGTTTGACGCAACAATCCCGAGGCCCTCGCGTTTGCCATACGTTTCATGCGCGCCGCGAACGTCGTGGACGAGGGTTTGTTTTCCAAAACGCGTTCGATATGATTCGCGAAGGTGCAATCACGCCGGTCACTGCGCAAACGTTCGAATGCCAGATGCGCAGCTGCGAGAATGTCGCGCGTTCGCTGCGTGAAGTCCCGCAAATTCTCGCGCGCGTACCGTTCGTAATCGGGCGAAAATCGAAATTCCGCCGCCGCATCGTAAAGCTCGGCCAAACCCGGCGTCAGGGCTGCGATCTCGCGCATACGGCGCTGCTTTTCCAGATAACCGGCGTGATATCTTCCGTGGGTGAAGAGCAACGCGTCTCCATGACCGATAATGGCTTTCATGAGGTGTTTGACGACGTAACGCGCATGATGCGGAGCCGGCTCGCCACGCTCGAAAATGGCGTCGTTGATGACGAGCAGCGACGCCCGATTCACCAGCAATGCGTGGACGTCGTCGATTGCAATATCTTTTGCCGCCAGTGGCCGAAGGGAGGGAACAATCGCCGCATCCCCGAGAATCGTGCGGTGGCCCCAGCGGACGTCAAACCAAATTACATGCGGAGGCGCGTGCCGCAATTCCATTTCACCGATGACGCCGGTATCGATGCCGATTTTTTCGTTTGCGGCTATAGGCGCCAAAACTGTGTCGAGGCGTTTTTTCAGGCCGGATTTTCTCCCCCACGTTGCCGTAACGAGGAGCAAATCGATGTTGTTGTGCAAATGCTCTCCGGTCATGTCTCGAATGACACCGCCTTCGCCTCGGCCATAACCTCCAAGCACGACCACGGATCGATATTCATGAGGGCGAAAGTGTTTGGCGATGCTCCCGGCGACTCGGGACATCATCGCCGCCATGCGTTTCTCGATCGCCGCAGATCCGCGCAATGTATACCTGAGCCCATCGTGCATCGTGCTCATGTCGTCACCGTCCTAGACAAACCAATGCCCAATTGTTTGCGAATCACGGAAGCGACGTCGGTCAGAGCGCGGCAATTCGCTATGGCGACATCATCGGAGGCGAGCGCGGCGAGCGACGATTGTGTACCCACGTCATAACCATGCATTCCACGAGCCTTGTCTCCAAGCCAGCTCGGCCCGAATATCGTTCCTTCCGGCAAAAGCCATAAAGCTTGCCCGTACGGCGCGCCCATCACGGGAGCCGCCCGTGTACGTAATGCCCTGAGGTCCAGCCATGACCCGGGTATGTGCGACGATTCGAGAATATTTCGCGCTTGCGACAAACCCGCGTCGTCGCCCCAAAATCGCCACATCGTACTGTCGATGATCGCTTGCTCGAGGGGCAATCGCGCAGCCAATGGTCGCGGGTCGATTTTGCGCGTCACGTCCGCCATTCCGTGGTCTCCCACGACGATGGTGACAAGACGACGCGAATCCCGGCTCAATAACTCGCGCGCTCGTGCAATATGGGCAGCGATTCGGGAGATCACCGGATCGACCGAGGCCGCGGCATTGCCGTATTTATGTAAATACCCATCCAGATCGGTCGAATAAAGAAACGTCAAATCAGGCGAAAAATCTTCGATTGTTTTCAACGCTTCACGCCATCGCCGAGCTTCGGGGAGCCTCCAGTCGACCGTGAAGACGCTCAATCCTGCTGCTCGAGCATCCGCGAGGAACGTTTGCGCGTGACCAATGGTCTCGGCCGAAAATAGATCCTCTCGTTCGGGGATATCGAGCCACCGAAATGCATCCGGAGGAACACGATGCAATGCCAAGTAACCGGAAATGCCTATGCGATTTCGCAACCACGACGCTGCTTTTCGCCGAATCCAATCGCGCTCGTGGATGAATCGCGGGAGGAGGCCCAAAATCGACAATGGCGCAAGGATTCCGTCGGATTCCGACGGCTGCCGTGAAAATAGGCACATACGCCCGTGGACCGATGGTGGAGCGCCGGTGAGGATCGTCGGTAATGCTCCGGCGGAATATCCGAGAATGCCTCGTAATGTTCGGACGTTCGTCAAAAAAGGCAGCTCATCACCAAAACGTCGAAATTGCGCCGGACCCAACGCGTCGACGAAAACGACCAAGATACGTGTGGAAAGATCGCTCATAGTGCCCTCATGGACGGCGACGATTGTTCGGGGACGCTCCCCAGGGTTTTACGCGTCCACAGAGCAAGGCAATGCAAAACGAGCGTGAAATCGAGAAACGTGCTCTTTTCGTGAATGTAATAAACGCGCGCCCGTAATCGTGTGCCATCATCGGCACCTTCGGGAATGATTGCCGCGTCGATCGGTATGAGTCCGACGGGAGCGGCCATGGATTTCCAAAGCAATGCCGCAGATTCATCTTTGGGAAAGTCATCGGACCAGTCCGACAAACCAATGAAGGACCGATCACCGTGAAACGTTTGTGCAAGTGCTCTCAACAAGCGACCGACGGATGATTGCTGCTCGTTCGCGTTACGACGACCGGATTTCCACAACAGAGATTTGCGGCTCAAAAGCCAAAAAGGCGTTGCGATGACCATCAAGAGCAGCGCCAAATACCGCCCCAACCAATGCGTTCGATGAGGTTTGTCACGTTGTGCCAGGAGCAACGATTCGTTCACCGTTGCATATTCGCCCGTCGCCAGGTCCTGCGTTCCTCGAGCATCGATAGCGACACCGGCCAAATCCAGGTTTTCCCCAAGAATGGTACCCGGCGCGATCATTGCATCGGAGAGCCGCGTTCCGCGTTCCACCACCGTTCGATCTCCAAGAAAAACGCGCGGCCCAATGCTCGCGTCGGCGCGAATCACGGCGTTCATTCCCACGAGCACGGGGGGAATGAGTTTGGCACTTGGATCGATCTGCGCTCCGCGACTCAACCATACGCCGCGTTCTTGTTCGTACGCATGCAGCAAAATCCCATTCTCCGATTGTCGGCCGACACGACCTTCGATTGTCGCCAGGCCGATCGTAAATGCATCGGCGAGCGACCGAATTCGAATCGCCCAGGCTTCTTTCGTCGCCGGAGTAGGCGTAGGTTCGTCCCCGAAAACCCGTACGGCGGTTCCATCGCAAATATCGGCGATTGCGCAATGAGGCGCCAGGGCGACGACGGCCCCCGTCGGATGCGCATGGGCGCAAATTGCCCGGATATCGCCTCCAACCAAGACATCCGCAGGAATGGCGATCAATAATGCACCATCGGGAAAACCCGCCCGACGCGCTATTTCTCGCGGCGTCAAGGGTTTACCGCTCGCCACCAGCCGTACATTGGTGCCTATCGCATCGCCGCGTGCGAGCCATTGACCAAGTTCGACACTCTCCGCGGACGAACCAATCTGTACCGCAATGCCTTGGCAGCGTACGGACCGCAGCCATTGAATTTGTCGCGCTACGAGCGGCCGTCCCGCGATCGGTATCCACCCATGCGTCGACGTCGATTCGACATCGTGAATAACCGCGTACATGGCTCCTCCTCAGATGACTCGATTCGTCGAAAAATGAATCAATACGCACCGCGCCCGCTCAATACGGCGGGAATGGTGCGAATCAATACGCGAACATTGCCGATCGTCGACGTCCGATCGATATATTCGATATCCAATCGCACCTGCTCGTCGAACGACAATTCACTCCGACCGCTCACCTGCCACAAACAGGTCAAACCTTGCTGAACTTCGAGGCGTCGAAGAGCGATTGCATCATAACGATCCACTTCCGAGCATAATGCCGGACGAGGGCCGATCAGCGTCATATCGCCGACGAGAACATTCCACAATTGAGGCAGCTCGTCGACGCTGAATCGCCGAAGCCACTTACCGGCGGGCGTTATTCGCGGGTCATCGCGCATTTTGAAGCGGAGTTCGTTCGTACTCGCGATCAACGCAGCTCGCCGCGCTTCGGCGTCGATGTACATCGTGCGCAGTTTCCACAATTTGAATTCGCGCCCATATTGCCCGACCCGCCGTTGCGAAAAAAGAACCGGCCCCGCGCTCGTCCATTTGATTGCACAAGCAGCGATGATCAGGATGGGCAATGTGACGGTCAGACCAACCATTGCGCCGAAAATATCCATTGCCCGCCGGCAATGACGAGTCACATCGTGCAGCCACAACCAACGGCGCAGGAAAAATCGACGTGTCCGCCTCGCGAAATGTCCCGAAGTTCGTCCATCGCGAATCGTTCCCGTCGTTCGAGTGCGCTCTCGAGTGTCCATGACGAATATCCCTTTTTTCGCTCCGTCGCCTTTTTCGTTGACGCGACCCAGGCGCCCATCAAAATTCACGCCAACGTCTGGAACCGATGGATTCACGGGCAAGATTGACGGCATGCGTTCTCGGCGTCGATATGCGCCACCTTTGAGCACACTTTTCTGTCGATATGACTCGTCGCTGTCACCTGAAGGTGCATCGAAGCCCCAAGTTCGGGACTGCGCGGAAGGTGCGAATCCTGCAAATCCGCATTTGGTCGACTCGAGGAGTCATTGTATGCGAATTGCTGTGAGTCTTGGCGGAACGGATTACGGCCAATCTGGAATCGGTGTGTATACACGCGCAATCATTCCGCGTATCTTCCGAGCCATTGCGGACGGTGAGGACGATATCGTCGTCATGGGTACACGCAAAGAATCAGCGGCTTACGAGGACGTCTTGGTCGATATTCCGCGCATCGAGCTCCCGTCGGTATTCGATTCGGCGGGTGGCAATGCCCTGTTTCATTTCCTTGCCGCAGGTCCCGTGCTGACCCGGGCCGGGATTTCCGTCGCCCTTTTTCCCGCCGCAAATCGACGCATGCCGGCGTATTCACCCATTCCGACCGTCGCCGTGGTTCATGATCTCGCGCAATTGCACGTGAAGCGAAAATACGACCCTTTACGAATGTTGTATTTTCGCCGCGCCCTTCTTCCCGCATTACGTCGTGCGTCTCGCGTCGTGGCGATCAGTTCCGCCACGAAAAACGATCTTCTACAGGCTTTGAATTGGCCGCCGTCTCGCATCGCCCTCGTCCCCAACGGCGTCGATGCCGCCCGCTTCACGCCTCCGACCGAGCGCGATGAGCGAATTCGCCGCGCGCGTGAAGTGCTCGGCATCCAATCGCCGTACGTGCTTTATTTGAGTCGCCTCGAACATCCCGGGAAAAACCATTTACGGCTTGTGAAAGCGTTTGCTTCGAGTTCCATTGCCGCACGTCATTCGCTCGTTTTGGCCGGAGCCGATTGGGGGGCTCGTTCGCGTATTCGGGAAACTGCTGAGCAATTGCGGGTCGAGCGCCGAGTTCATCTTCCAGGGTTTGTCGCGGATGATCTGACGCCGGGGCTTCTGGCCGGAGCCGATGCCGTGGCGATGGTCGGTCTTCGCGAAGGGTTTGGCTTGCCCGCACTGGAAGCTTTGGCCGCCGGTCGCCCGCTTTTCGTATCGAATACGGGGGCTCTGCCTGAAGTGACCGGTGATTTGGCATCTTGTTGCGACCCGCTCGATAGCGAATCCATTCAATTCGCGATGGACAAAGCTCTGTCGGACACGTCGTTTCGCCGGCGCGCTTTATTGGAAGGCCCGCAATGGGCCCAACGTTATGATTGGGATCATACGGCCCGGTCCTTGTTGTCCTTGTGTCGGCAGGTCGTTCGCGAGGAGAAAATTCGATTACAATGACGTGCGCCGCGTTCGACGCAAACGCTCGATTCCTTCTTCGACGTCCGATTCTTTGATGTCGCGGAATCGTTGTGGGAATGGGCCGCCCGCGTGCGTATCGTACACCATGGCGCGTGGACGAACATTGCGCGCGCGAAGTGTTTCCATGACAAACCGCACGCGCTCTTCATGATCCGCTGCTTCGAGCTCTTGTTCGGACGTTTTCAAAACGTCGGCGATATGCGCTTCGATGCGTTGTTTGTCGAGCTCCGATTCGGCGACTCCGGTGATGATGGGAATCAATCGTCGAGCGTCGCGAAGCGGTAGATAAAGGCCGCGCGACGTCGCCGCCACGGTCTTGAAAACATCCACGGCGCCCACGTATTCGGCCAACGTGGGCAAACACCCGACCGCATGGATGACGATTCCCATTTCGCGCGCATTTTCCGCTTGCGCATACCAATGATGCCCGCACGGGCACCCTTGCGGAAATGCATCGCCCGAAGGCTCGACGCCATGTGGCGGCGCATCGCCGACCCAAACGACCACTCGCGCGGCCCGAGGCCGCCAATCGAGCCGTACGATGTCGTAAAGCCCGTCGGTCACCGATTCCGGCCCATCACCTCCACCGGAAGCCTCCATTCGCTGGACGCCTTTTTTGATTGCCGCAATATCGTCCGTCAATGGAACCACGCGGCTGGCAAAAGATCGATCTTGCGGTGGATGATCCCGATAACTTACGAGTCCCAAGCGCAAACTCTTGCACAACGGTGCATTCCGAATGCTCTCGATGAGCTCCAATAGGCGCTGTTTCACCACTTCAATGTATTGACCCATGCTCCCGGTCTCATCGACCAAGAAAACCAAGTCGATTTCGCCGACATCACGTCCCGCGACAAACGACAGCATTTCGGTCGAATAAGCCTCGGATCCCGATTCCGCAATCGGGGTTTTACCTTGCGTCACCGGCGTTTGTTGTCGCGATGTCGAGGGCACCGTCGTCAATGGCGGCGGTGGAGGCATTGCCGGCGGAGCCATCGGGGCTGGAATATCCAAGGATCGTGCAACGGGCTCGAATCGTTCCGGATCGCGCGATGTCGGCGGCTCGTCGTCCTCGGCGAAAGAAGGAATCGATTCCGATTTGGCCATTTTTTCCTCGCCAAACCCGAGCGCCTCTTTTACCTTCGAGAAAAACCCTCCGCCTCCCCGCGACGCTGCAGGTTTCGCCCCTTCCATAACGATTCGCGCCGCCATTGCGCGCGGAGCTGCCGGGCGCGGGGGGGCGGCAAATGCAGGCGGTGGTGGCGGAGCACCAAATGCAGGCGGCGGTGGCGGCGGGCTAAAACCGCCCGACATCGGGGCGGCACTTGGAGGCGGTGCGTATCCCGGCGCTCCGCCCAGCATATCGTCCAGATGAGGCGCTCCCGCCGAGAAAGGCAGCATGTGTGCCTCCCCATCGTCATCGCTGTCATCCTCATAATCGTCGCTTTCATCCGCGCCAAATGCGTCGTCGGAATCGAATTCAGGCCCGGCCGCAACGGGTGCGGCCATGCGCATACGCGAAGGCGCTTCGGCCTTGGCCATTGTATAAACCGCCTCTTCTTCCGCAGGCGGAGGTGCTCCGGTAATGGCTCCGCTCCCGCCTTCCGCCGCACCATCCGAAAATCCAAAATCTTCGCCCGTGCTTTCCTCCGCCATTTCAGCAACGGCGGCCATTTGGATTTTCTTCGCCGGCGTTTGGACTCGTTTTTCGCTGTCCTCCGCAACCAGAGCCGTATAAGGACTCAAGAGCTTGTGTTTCAGCGCGAGAGCCAAAACCTCCATGCGCACTTCCGCCGCTTCATTCGGCGCTTCGACCAGCCGTTCGAGCCGCGCGTCAATGCGTAGTCGCGCCCAAAGCCGTTCGATACCCGGCATTTCATTGGACTCTTCGGGCAATTCGACGTCCACTTCCTGCCGGAACGTTTCGCCTGTGGCGCGCGTACCCGTCAGCACCAAACGACTTTTCCCCGATCCCGCGAATCGACCGAACAATTCGACCGTTTGACCTCCAAACAATTCCGGCACGGGACTCGGATACACATCGACCGGCATCGCGTCATCCCAGGACAAACGTATGTTTGTCAAAACGGGACCGGCTTGCCGCACACGTCGCGCGAATTTGGGAACGACCGTTTCCACGTCTTCACCCGGCAAAAGAACGTCGCTCGTGCCTCCGCCCGCCCGCGCGAGGCGTTCCACGAGGTAGCGATTGACCGCCGGACCAATACCCAAGACAAACAGTCGCGTATCTTTCCCAAGCAATGCGGGAATACGTCGCAAAAGACGTCCTTCATTGCCTACGGCGCCGTCGGTCATCAATACGACGACCCGGGTTCGTCCCGGAGTAACGGGCAACTTGGCCGCGCGTTCGAAGGCTTCTTCCAATTCGGTGCCCCCACGCGCCTCGATTTTTCGCAAGAATTCCTCGACTTGCAGCGTCCATTCTTTTGTTACGGGGACGTAAGAATCTCCGCGGCCGTCGGCGGCAATGCGATCATGATCGATCGCGAAAACTTGGGCGCGATCGTCCGGACCGAGCATATCGAGAATCATGCGCACCGAGCGACGGGCTTGGGCCACGCTGCCGCCGCGCATCGAACACGACCGATCGACCAGAAAAACCACATCCCTGGGCAAACCGAAGGTCGCCTTTTTCCCAGTGACGGCAACGACGACCCCGCAATATTCGCATTTCCACGCCGGGCCGATGCCGGGCCAATCTTTAATCGTGGAACCATCGCGCAACGTTCCGCCGCAATTGTTGCATCGATAGGTTCGATGGTCGCCGGAGGGACCGATTTCCGCAATGGGCAAGTCCTCGATCGGCGCGATGGGCGGCGTGAGAACCAGCAAAAACGTTCCCATTTTATCCGCCACGCGCTCGAAATACGCCCGCGGACGAATTCCTTCTTTCACCGCGCGAAACGCAATGACCAAATCGCGGTTTGGAATGGTCTCCGACTCGTGCAATTTGAGACGATACGCGCTCACGCTCAATTGTTCCACGTCGATGCGGTGGGACGGAGAACGCGGCGGTTCGAGTAACTCACCGGAGTGGATTTCAATGGTGGCTTTTACGTTGGCGGGGCGGTGTCCCGTTGCGGGCGCGGGGGGACGAATTTTTGCCGCATCCGGAACTTCCGTCGTGGGAATGGATTGTCCTGCCAATCGAGGCGCCGGTGCGCCATCCGGGCGACCGGCATGATGCCGCTCCGTCGTGACCATGGGAAAAACGAATCGCCATTCGCCGCTGTCGAAGGCCAGTTTTTCCTGGTATATCATCGTGACCTCGATGATATCGCCCGGCGCGATGTTCGCGACGCTCAAGGTAAACAAATTCGGGCGATCTTGCTCGAGGAGCGTGGCGCTTCGTCCTTCGCGTCGAGCCGCCTCATAAGCCCGTTTGGCTTCTTCTTTTTCTTTGACGGCACCTTCGACCGTGCGCTCGCCGATGCGGAATCGCATGGTATGCACCGATGCTCCATGCGGCATCGGAAACATGTATTCGGCTTCGATCGGCGATTCGCTTGCGTTACGGAATCTTTGTTTGACCGTGACCGTCGCAATCGGACCGTGGATGGCGGCGTCGAGCTCGGTCATCTCGAGCGGCAATACGTAGCCGCTTGGAGAGCGCATTGTTCCTTGTGTGATCAAATCCGGCGGAAGTGGCATCATGGCGCCGCGAGTGTACACGATATTTTCGCATCATAAAGCGAAAAGACATTCCGGACCGCTCCCATCTTTTCGGATTGCGCGGCAAAGCGCACCCTACAAGGCCGACATCATTTCCCTTGACCGAATGTCTCCAGCCATTCGACCAGCGCCCCGAATCCGGGAGCTCGTTCTTCCACCGTTCGTCCCGACAAAGGCGCTTCGTCCGGAGACAAGAGCTCTTTTGCGGACGCCAAGCGATAGCCCGAACCCATACCGACGGCGCGCAATAAATCCGCCGCGTCGGCTCGCCGCTCTTCGTCCCATTCGTATTTGGCGATCCGTTCCAGCAATTCGATCGCGAGCGGTACGTCGCCCACGAACAATGCTTCTTCCAATGCCGTCCAATGGAACTCAATCGACATCGCCTCGGAAATCAGCGAATAAACACGTGTTGCTCGTACGGCAATCCAGATTTCTTCCACGCACGCCGGATGCGCTCGCCAGCGTTGTTCCAATACCGTGCAGACCGATTCGAGCACTCGCCGGGCCTTCGGCAAATCACCGAAACACGCCAATACTTCGGCCCGTCGTAATTCGAATACAAGTTTGTCGTTTTCGCGCGCCTCCATGGAATACCGAGTTGCGAGCGACAATGCTTCGTCCGGACAACCCAATCGACAAAGCGCCGAAAGCGCCGCCTCTTTGCGAATGTTGTCGAGCGCGGGCGGGTCCTGAGGTCCACGTCGGGCGACGAGGGCGAGGGACACCACTTCGTCATATTGCCCCGCCGCAAGCAACGTCGAGAATAATTCCACCGCGGAATCAAACGCGACCACGCGCGCCATCTCCGCTTCCAAGGCGATGACGCTGTCCCATTGCGCCCGCTTGATGTGCAACGGCCCGACGCTTATTTCCGCGCCAAACCCAAGCGACCTTACGCGCCCCAAATGCAACAATGCATCGTCGATTCGTCCGGCCAAACGCTCGCTGCGCCCCAGCCAAACCAACGCCGAAACCGCGTGCGCCACCGCATCCGCTCGTCGTTCCCGCCCCGCCAGCCCCGAAAAATAGCGAATCGCTCTCTCCGCGATCGATCGCGCGTCATCGAATCGCTCGAGCTGTTCGGCGACCAAAATCGTTTCCCGAAAGCACGACGCAATCGCTCCGAGACGCCCCTCCGCCAATCCATCAGCCTTGGGCAATGCTTGCGAAATCGCAGCGCACCAAGCTCCAAGCTCCCAACGGACAAAACGCCCTTGTAAACTCGAGAATTCATCTGAAATGTATCGTACATCCGCAGTACGTGCAGACACGTATGGCACGGGGCCAAGAACCGGGCCGACCTGGTGCATATCGAACCTCTTGAATTACGCGCACGCCGCGACGATGGCGCAACAAATCCCGACCACCCGGCTTGCACGCCACTTTCCAACGAATCGCGACGACCTCTTTCTTTATAATCGCGACGCCGCCCGCCTTCAATCCCCCATTTATGGGCATCGGACATAGGTTGTCCTACCTCGCCCGCGCCGTTTTCGAGATCCATGAACTCCGATCTTTCGTCACCGGCAACTTGACGCCCCGCGCCTCTCTTTCCAAGATGCGCCTGCATGCAGCTCGCGAGATCCTTTGAGGTCAAACGTTATGCGGCGATGACGATCATCGCCGTTGCTGCGGGCTTGTGCATCACGTGGCTGCTTTTGCCGCCGGCCGTCGAGGTTCCCAAGGCACCGGCGACGCCCGAGTTACGCGTCGCGGGCATGCCCGTGCCTCTGCAAGGTGATCCGGTCGCCAACGCGTTGGATCTCGTGCGTCGTTACGCTACCGGCGAGATCACGATCAAACTCCCCGACGGAACGGGCCGAAAAATTCGGCGTGGATCTCTCGGCGCCGAGATCGATCGCGTGCGCCTCGCGGGCTTCGTTCGTGAAGCCATCCGTGCCGAAAGTCCCTTGCGCAAAGCTCACGACGCCAACTCGCCCGGCACTCCGCTCGACGTGCCGCTGCCCTTGATCCTGGATGCCGACGCTGCCTTGGACAAACTCCTGGCGCTCAAAGGTGAACTCGATTCGGCCGCGACCGATGCGTACGTCGACTTGGCGCAGAAGAAGCTCGTGCCGGAAAAAGACGGCCATCGTCTCGATGTGTACGGGACCATTGCGCGTATCGAAGCGGCATTTCGCCAAGGTTTGTCCGAGGTGCCGGCGATGGTGGAAACCGTGACGCCCAAACGTCGCGCCGCCGAGCTGGGTAATGTCGAGTTTTCGCATGTCCTCGGCTATTTCGAGACGCGGTACAACCAAGGCGAGAAGATGCGCGATCGCACATACAACTTGCGTCAAGCCGCATCACGCCTCGATGGCGCCGTCGTCCTTCCGGGCGAGATATTCGATTTTAATGATGTCGTGGGGCCACGTGATGAGGCGCATGGATATCGCGTCGCGCCCGTGATTGCCCAAGGCGAGCTCGTCGACGGATTGGGTGGCGGTACATGCCAAATATCCGGAACATTGCATGGCGCCGCTTTTTTTTCGGGCCTGGATATCGTCGAACGATATCCGCATTCACGTCCCAGCTATTACATCAAATTGGGCCTCGACGCGACGGTCGTTTATCCGACGATCAATTTCCGTTTTCGGAATCCATTCAAATTCCCCATCGTTTTGCACGAAACCGTCTCCAATGGTGTCGTGCGCGCCGAAATTCTCGGTCCCGAGCGCCACCATACCGTCACGTATTTTCGGCGTATCGACGAAGTCGTTCCTTTTGAAGAAGTCGAACGCAAAACCCCGAAATTGCCCGAAGGTACGCGCGTCCTCGCGCAACGCGGAATTCCCGGATTCAAAACCACGAGCTCCCGCGTCGTCCGCGATGGCGCTCACGCCGTTCGTTACAAATGGACCGATTCCTACCCGCCCACGATGCAAATCTTCAATGTGGGATCCGGCCCGAAAGAATTGACCTCCACGGGGAAAGACGACGAGCATCCCGAATACATCGTGGACGAATACCTTGTCGTCACGCAGGGCCCCGAGATTCACACGCCGGGGGTTTCCGGTGTGGAAGCGGGCGGTGGGACGATCGAGAGCCGCGAACCGGGGAAAACGGGCGAGCGTGGTTATTATGAAAAATTAGGTTTGTCGCATTATCGAAGCAACAGCGACAGCGCCGACCCGAATGCGCAATCCGAGGCTCCGGCGACGGTTCCGGCTGCGGCGGAATCACCGACGGACGACAAAAACAAGAAGCCCGACGAAGCCAAACCCAAAAAGAAAAAGAAGAAGAAAAAAGGCAAAACGGCGGAATCCGGCGGATAACCGGCAATTGAATGCGCACCTTTCGACGATCTTTCGCGTAATGCCCGTGCGCCACCTTGCGCCTCGCCAAGTTTCCCGAGCCGAGTTACCTTTGCGCCGTGTTTTCCCCGCACGTACGTTTCGAGGGGTTTACGACGACCGATTGGCTTCGCGTTTTGTCGCTCTTTCGGCCTCGCCCCGCATCACGTGAATCACGTGATCCCGATCGCCCTCGAGGTGGCATCATCGCCGTGCACGATCGCGGGCGCCTCGTGAAGATCCTCCACACCCACACGGGGCGTTTGTCTCCACGTAACATCGATTGGCCTCAAACGGCGGAGGAGCTCGCTCGACATCATCGCGTCGCGTTCACCATCGTGCTCGAACGTCGCGCGCTCGATCGCATCATGGAGGGTTTTGCCGCACGAACCCGACCCAACGACGACCTCACCGTTCAGTCCTTGACCATCGTGGCGCTCGTTCAAGCGGAGCTCACGCAAGGCACCATCGCCGCCTGGCCTCTGCGCCTTCGAGGTTTGCCCATACCAAAACCCGGCATGGTTCGCGCCAGTTTCGATGCGGTTTGTCCGGTCGGAAAATCGATGGTGGTTGGTCTCTTCGAACAGGGCGAACTGTGGACGAGCATCGCGCTGAAGCGCTCCGACGACGGCATCACCCACATCCTCGGCCCCGAAGAAATGCGTGACGAGATCGGTCTTCTTTCAGGCGATTGGCGCCGAGATCATCGGCACCTCGCCCGTGCGGTCGAAAGTCGTGTCGGACCTCTGGCGTTTGGTTGCTTCACCGAACATGCGACGTTCCGATCACTCGAAGTCGATCCCAACCCCGGAGCGTGGGCGCGAGCGTCGTTCGTGCGCGACATCATCTTGTCGCCGATGCCCGCCCCGATGGCGATTCCGCTCGGCATCGATGCCGGTTTGGCCGCGTTTGTCGCGGTACGCAACATCGTCGAACGCCTCGATTCCGGGGGCGTCGTGAGCGGTAAAATCGAGCGTTTGTGGGAACGAGCTGCGGAACGTCCCGAGCTTGCACGGATGGAAGAACTGCTCGGGTTTCACCCGCTGGAACTGCTGCGGCGACTGCTTACGCGAGATCAGTGATCCCGCGCCGCTGTCACTTCTCGTCGTCGCCTTCTTCGTCCGCGTCGTCATCGTCGGCCTCTTCAGCCGATGACGCTTCGGACTTTTCCTTTGTGTTCGAACGGTCTGTCTCGCCGAACAACGACGGCCCATCTTCGGCGCCATGTTCCGCGACGAACACCTCGGCCAAGTCGACGAGCTTTGTCATCTTGTCGGCGCGAATCGTCCCGTAAAGCGTCAACGCCATCGTCCGACCGCGCACGCACAACCACGCGTCCCCATGCTCGCGCAGAAGAGCGCGCAGATCACGCGAGAGCCACTGGCCGATCTGCTTCGCCAACATCGCCTCGGCTTCCACGAGGTACGTCGAGAAAAACTCGGGGTCCTTGCGGAATTCGATGCCCGTGTTCGGCACTCGCGTCTTGTCGTCGTACAACGGAAGAGGCTTTGCCGTAAACGTCGGTCCTGGTTCGGCGAGACGAACCAAGATGGTTTGATGGTCGCTGCCGCCTTCGCCGGAGCTCTCGATGAAGCGGGCGTAAGCGACTTTGGGGGCGAGTTCGAATTGACCAACGACCCGACCTTCGCCGATTTCCTCGATGATTTCAGCGAAGTCGCGGGACAAGCTGCCGACGGGTTTGGGCCGCGCGTCTTTCGGCTTCTTCTTCTTGCCGTCTCGGTAAGACGACTTGGAATGCTTCTGATGCTTTGCTCGACGTTTACCGAGTTCTTCGCGCCAAGCTTCGATCTCCAGCAACGCACGTTGATCGACCTTGTTCGTGAGGACGAAAATGAGCCCCGCCGCGAAAGGTCCGACGATCCACAGCCACCACATGGGGCGCGAGCCTAGTCGTTTCGACGAGTGTTGCCCATGGTCTGTTGCACCGTGTTCCGTTAGGCTCGATATCCGCCTTCGATGTTGCGCACCTACCTCTACTGGATCTGCTCGGCCGCGCTGATCTTGTGTGTCTTTCTGTCGCTCACGCGCAGGCAGATGATCCGCGAGCTCGCGGAAGCGCGGAAAAAACTGCTCGAAGAACGCGAGCAACGAGAAGCCCTGCGGGCCGAGCTGGTGCATGCGCGCAACGCCGCGGACAAAGATGCTACGGCGGCGAAGAAACTTGCGGCTGAAACGAAGTCCTCACTCGACGAAGTGAAGGCTGAAAAAACACAGCTGCTCGAAGAACGGGACGCGCATCGAGTCGAGCTCGACGGCGTGCGAGCGACGCTCGCGGAACGAACGGCATCGGCCGAAGCGGCGGAGAAGCGCGTCGCGGAGCTCGAGGCTCAAGCCCGGACAAACAGCGCGAGCCAAGACAAACTCGACGCGGCCGAGAGAGATTTGCAGGCGGCGCGAGCCAAGGTCGAGTCGCTCGAGAAGAAGATCGACGGTGAAGCGCGGCTGCGCAAAGCTGCGGAAGATGAACGCAACGCGGTGAAAGCCACCGCAACGACGCTCGAGAGCAAGCTGCGCGAAGCCGAACGAGCGAAGACGCAGCTCGCCGATGCGCACGCGAAGGAGGCGAAGACGCTGCGTGATGCATCGTCAGCGCTCGAAGCGGAACTCGCGGCGGCGAAGGAACGTTTGACCAAGGCGGAGGCGGAGCTTGCCGAGGAGCGTTCTAAAGTCCAAACTCCGGCGGCGGCGCCGAGTGGTGGAGACGTTCTTGCGGCGCTCGAAGCCGATACGCTCCTGAACCGTGGACAGAAAGAGACGATTCGGATGACGTACAATCAATTCACAGCCAAGCGACGTTCGTCGTAGTGAAACGACGTGTCATTCAAGCGATTGATGGGAAATGAAAACATGACGACACTACCGGTTCTCATTGGCGTGATTCATCTTCCACCGCTCGTGGGCAGTCCGCGTTGGGATGGTAAAGCGGGACATGCCGAGGAGATGGCATTTCACGAGACGCAATTGCTTACGATGTGCGGGTTTGACGGAGTGATTGTCGAGAATTTCGGTGACGCGCCTTTTTATCCGGGAGCTGTCGAGCCGGTGACGATCGCGGCGATGACGATGTGTTTACGTGCGGCGCGGGAAGCGGCGAAAAACATGTTTTTAGGCGTGAACGTTTTGCGTAATGACGCGGATGCGGCATTGGCCATCGCCGTCGCCACGAATGCCGACATGATTCGCATCAATGTGCACACGGGTGCGCGCGTGACGGATCAGGGAATCGTCGAAGGTATGGCGCATCGGACCTTGCGTACGCGCAAAGCATTGGGAGCCGAGCGGGTAAAACTATTTTGCGACGTGGATGTCAAGCATTCGGCGCCGCTCGCGGGCAGGCCCATTGCGGAAGAGGCGCATGATACGGCGGATCGGGGTTTGGCGGATGCGCTTCTCGTCACGGGAAGCGGCACGGGTCGCCCGGCATCCGGAGGCGATCTCGAGGCGGTTTGTCGCGCATCACGTGTGCCGGTGTATGTCGCCAGCGGCATTACGATGGAAACGTTGCCGGCTTTGCGTGCGGCACACGGGTTCATCGTTGGTTCGGCATTACGAAAAACCGGGCGGGCGGGTGATCCGATCGATCGGGATACGGCGGCCCAATTTGCGGATCAGTTTCGGGCCAATCGTTCCTGAGTCCTAAATTCGTGGCGTTTTTGTCTCGCCTACGTCAACGGGTTTTTCCCGGTCCATCGGGCGTGTTCCTTTTCCGAATCACGCTCTTGACGTTCGTGATTCGCCTTGTGTGGAATTTGTTCATCCATCCACCCGGGGAATTCATTACGTCCGATATGCGGTCGTATTGGCAGCAATCGAATGGAATGCTGAATGCGCCTTGGCGACCCGACCCCGGGGCGATTTTCTTCCCTTATGGCACGGCGGCGCTTTTGACGCTGGTTCGTCGGCTGTTCGGCACGGAGAACCATCTCGCGCTGGGGACTGTTTATGCGATCCTGGGAACCTTGCTCGTACCGCTCGTTTTTGGTTTGGCCCGGCGATTGACCCACGGTTACCATTTGCCGCGGATTGCGGCGATCGTGACGTGCTTATATTATCCATTCATTTCTTATGGCGGATATTATTTGAGCGAGCTGCCGTTCGCCGTATGTGTGACGGCGACGGCGTTTTATGCTTTGCGCTTGGCGGATCGCGGTCGAAAACGCGATGCTTGGATGCTGGGATTGGCATTTGCCATCGGGGCGACGTTTCGTCCGCAATTATTGGCATCGTTGCCTCTTTTGGCGGTGGTGTGGACATGGCGGCGCAAATCTTGGCCGGCGTGGCATAAAGGGCATTGGATTCGGCTGCTGGCGCCCATTTTGATCGTCTCGGCGGTGTCGATGGGACGATTTCATCATCACACGGGTCGGTGGGGTTATATTTCGGGGAACTCGGCGCTCAATTATGCGTTTGGCCGGTGTCACGCAGTGGAAATCGAATCTCGCGCCGTCGGGTATGCCGGTTCATTCAGCCCGCCGCCGATGGGATTTCTCGAATGGCGGGAGCTCAATCGACATCAATCGTTTATTCGCCTCGATCCGGCGTTTCAAAGGAAAATCTCCTTACGTGGATACTTATGGCTACCGGAGACATTCGACGAAATCACGCGGAAGTGTATTGAGAGGACCGGATATGTGCGGCAGGTGCATCATGCGGTCGTGCATGTCGTCATGTTATGGGGATTCAACAATGCGTGGCCCGATTCGGCGGGCGGCGCTTTGCGTTTCGTCATGCTCGGGTATCTCGTTGCCCATAACATTATTTTTCTCGTGCCGATGGTGATTTTGGCGTTGGCGTCGGTTCGCGAGCGATTTTCGCGCCACGCATTGCTTGCTTTGCACCTGGTCGCGCTGGTCGTCGTCGCAATGTTGTACTTCGGCGACGTAAGGTACCGCGTGCCCTATGATGGGGTCTTGATGGTTTTGGCGCTCTACGGTTGGCGTTACGTTGCGGGGTGGTTTGTAGCGGGTCGCTGGCATGGGTGGCGGTGAACTTTCGACCTCGTCATGAAAAACAGTCTTCCCAATGAGGTGCGCGTTGGTGTAGGGTGCGTCCGTGCGACGAACCGGCTTTCCCTCCAACCCATGGAGATCGCTCGTATTTTTGGGCGTTTCTTCGGCGATTGTGACAGCTGGCTCCGCGGTTTGCCCGCGGCCGGCCTTCGCTCAAACCGAGCCTTCCGAAAAAACCGAGTTGCCCGAGGCGCCCCCCAAGCCTTCCGAATCGGACAAACCCACGCCTCCTGCGCCGCCGGATGCATCGGTTGCGCGACGTCCCGAAGCCGGGGACGTGAAGGCCAATCCCGCACCTGCGCCACCTGCGCCACCTGAGCCGGCCGAAAAGAAGGACGAACCTCAGCCGACGGAAAAAACTCCGGAAACCGGGTTTTTCTTGGGCTCGTACGGTCGAGCTGTTTCGGCGACGGATTTACGTAAGCGTCCGGGTCGCGATGCCGATATCGTGGCGCGCGGTTCGCGCCTCGACGAAGGTTCTTATGTCGAAATCGACGTTCAACGCCAAGATTATTGGAAAGCGACGGGGGCGACGACGCGTGCGGTCGTGACGCTCGGCGCGACCGGTCCGCTCTTTCATTACAGTTCGGATTTTACGGTGCGTATGGCCGTGCGAAACCTATTTTTGCAGGCCAACAACATCATGACCAAAGGTTTGTCGGCGTGGGTCGGCTCGCGTATGTACCGCGGCGACGATTCTTATCTTCTCGACTTCTGGCCGCTCGACAACTTGAATACGATGGGCGGTGGAGCGCGTTATGACTTTGCGTCGGGACGAACGTTTGTCGCGTGGCACGCCGGTTTGAATCAACCGAATACGGGATATTTCAAACAGCTCGTTACGCGGACGCCGCCGTTGAACCAAACCGGGACGACCACGATTTCGGTGCTGGATCGCCAGAAATTCATTACGAGTTTCAAAGCGAGTCACATCATTCCGCGAGGCAAAGGCGGCGTCAAGCTCGTCGGATACGCCGAAATTCACGATATTCCGTCGGGGCAGCGCGAGACCGAAATCAAAGGGACATTCGAAACGTTGCCTCAAGATTATGGCGGTGTGGTCGGCGCGCAGATCGGCGCATTCACGGGTACGGATGCGTCGCATGTCAATTTGTTCATTCGATATGCCGGCGGCTCCGCAGCGTATGGTGAATTCGGTTCGCCCACGCAGCTCGCGCCGAATCGCACATCCGCGGGGGCGCGCGAGCTGTGGATCACGATGAGCGGAAATTGGGAAACGGGATCCTTGGGCCTCATGGCCGCGGCTTATTTCCGCAGTTTTCGCAATGCAAGTCCCGCGCTGGATTTCGCAGACGTCGATGAAGGTATCGTCATGGCTCGTCCCCATTTCTTTTTGGCGGATTGGGGTGGTTTGGCGGTTGAAGCGTCATATCAAGCTCAGCAACGCGGTATTCGTTCGCAAACTCAATCCGAGCCGGGAAGTCCGATTCCTCCGCCGAGCAATGAACCATTTTTGGCCGGTGTCACGCGCTTCGGACTCATTCCGTTCCTCAGTCCCGCCGGAAAAGGAAGCTACAGCCGTCCGCAATTGCGCATCATGTATGTCTTGACCCATCGAGATGATGCGGCGCGCATGCTCTACGCAAAAGATGATTTGTTCAGCTTGCGCCCCTGGGAGCATTTCTTCGGTGTCGGAGTCGAGTGGTGGTTCAATGCCCAAACGACGTACGGTGGTTGATATGAACACGAATCGAGGTGCACGCATGAATCGAATTTCTACGTCGCTCCTGGCGGCTGCACTTCTGTCGAGTCTCGGGACGCCGGGCTGCATGGAGTTTTCCGAGCCCGCCGAGATTCAGTTGCAAAACCACGTCGAAGATTGGCGTGAAGAGATCATCTATCAGGTCTTGGTGGATCGTTTCGCCGATGGCGATTGGGGAAATAATTTCAGTATTTACCCCTCGGCACCGGGGAAATGGCACGGAGGCGATTGGAAAGGTCTCGAGCAAAAGCTCGATTACCTCGATAATCTGGGCGTCACGACGCTGTGGATTTCCCCGATCGTCAAGAATGTTTACACCGACGCCGGATTCGACGCCTATCACGGGTATTGGGCGCAAGACCTGACGCAATTGGCGCCGCAATTCGGCGACCTCGAGCAGCTGCGCAGTCTGGTGAACGAAGCTCATAAGCGGGACATGAAGATCGTCCTCGATATCGTGACGAACCACATGGGCCAGCTTTTTTATTACGATATCAACGGCAACGGTCAAGCCGACGATCCGCTGAGCGTTTCCCGAGGAAAAGACGTTTACAAGGAAAACGAATACGATCCGACGTACGATGTGCGCGGGGTGCAAGCGTTCACGTCGCTTGGAGAATCGGGTTTGGCGGATATCATTTTCGCTCACGATCCGGCGTCCAACCACATGCCACCCATTCCCGAGATTCTGCAAAACAAGCTCGCGTACAATCGCAAAGGTCGCACGTACAATTTCGATGACCCGGATCAATTACGCCGCGGCGATTTTCCGGGCGGATTGAAGGACGTCAATACGGAGCTTTGCGGCATTCGCGAGGTCATGGTCGATTCTTATGCGCGCCTGATCGAGCTCACCGATATCGATGGATTGCGGATTGATACGGTCAAACACGTCGAGCGTGGTTTCTGGCGTTTTTTCGGGTTCAAGGTGCGCCAACGATTGCACGCCAAGGGGAAAACCAATTTCTTTATGTTCGGCGAAGCCTTCGACGGACGCGATGCGCTCGTGGGTTCGTACACGAAAAACGGCAGCGAATTGCCGCTCGATGACGAGGCCGGTTCGCAAGGACTTTGCGCCGACGATTTGAACGGCGACCAGCTGGACAGCGTGTTTTACTTCCCGCAACAATTCCAAGTCATTCGCGATGTTTTCCGATATCGCGGACCGACGTCGAACATCCAGCGGCTCTACAATGATCGCCAGGTGAATTACGGCAATACGCCGGCGTTGCGCGGTCCTGTCGATGCGGCGGGAACGGGTATTTCGCCGCAACACTTGCTCGTGAACTTCCTCGATAATCACGACGTGCCGCGATTCTTGTTCACCGGCGCCGGCAATTACCCCGAAGACCCGATTTTCGGTACCGCATTGCCCATCGAAACTCGCCGCAGCATGCTGCACAATGCGCTCCTGTATTTGATGACGTGGGACGGCATTCCGTGCATTTATTACGGCACCGAACAGGACTTCGAAGGCGGGAACGACCCCGGCAATCGCGAAGATATGTGGATCGGGCAATTGCACGACCCCTTTTCGACGACGGCGCCCACGTTCAGTCGTATTCAGCTTTTGGCCAAAACCCGGCGCCAACATCCCGCGCTTGCGCGCGGAGAGCTCAATATCCTCTGGTCGAGCGATCGCACCGGTGATAGTGATGAAGACGCAAATGTCTTTGCATTCGAGCGCAAAGACGTAGCCACCGGCGATTACGCCATCGTCGTCATCAATGCCAATCTCAATGGCTCGAAATCGCCGTCGTTCGGCGGACAAGCCATGGCCGTCGGCGCTCCGCCCGGAACCACGCTTCACGACGCGCTCGGCACATTGCCCGACCCGGTTACTGTTTCCGCTGACGGACGACTCTCCGTCACCTTGCCGCCGTCGAGCGGCGCCATTCTCGTTCCGTAGTGCCTTTTTTCCTCAATCGCCTCAGCACGGAGGTTCCCGCCCATGGCTTCCGTTACCGTCGCCGCTCTCAGAAAAAAATTCGGACAAACCGAAGTGCTCAAAGGCGTCTCCGTCGACGTGCCCGAAGGGGCATTTGCGGTGCTCGTCGGGCCCAGCGGATGCGGTAAATCCACATTACTGCGATTGCTCGCGGGGTTGGAAGAAGCGGATAGCGGGACCATCAAACTCGGCAATCGCGATGTGACGAAGCTCGAGCCTCGGGATCGCAACATTGCCATGGTATTTCAATCGTATGCGCTTTATCCGCACCTTACCGTGCGGGAAAATCTGGCGTTTGGATTGAAATTACGAAAAACGGATGCCGCGGAGATCGCCAAACGAGTCAAAGAAGCCTCCGATATGCTCGGACTCGAATCACTTCTCGATCGCTTGCCCAAACAGCTCTCCGGGGGACAACGACAACGTGTTGCCATGGGCCGCGCCATCGTCCGTCAAGCGGATTTGTTCCTTTTCGACGAACCATTGTCGAACCTCGATGCGGCATTACGCGCGCAGGTGCGGGTGGATATTCGCAAACTGCACGACAAACTCCATGCGACGAGCGTGTATGTGACGCACGATCAGGTGGAAGCGATGACGTTGGCCGATGTCATTTTCGTGTTGAACAAGGGGCTGGTCGAGCAAGCCGGGCCGCCGCTCGAGATCTTCGACAAACCGGCCACGAAATTCGTAGCCGGTTTCTTGGGCAGTCCGGCCATGAATTTCATCGACGGGCAAATCGTTCGAGAAGGACAATCGATTGCTTTTCAAGCGTCCGGAGGTCTTTCCGTCCCGCTTATGAAAGATGTATTCGGCTCGGACCTCGAAGCCGGGCGAAAAGTGACGCTCGGGGTTCGTCCGCACGAAGTGCAATTGGTTGACGCGGGGCAGGGGGTCGGGACATTGGCCGTGTCGGTCGTCGAAGCGCTCGGCGCCGAAACGTATGCGCACGGCGAAGTGGGCGATCATTCTTTCGTGGCGCGTCTCGAAGCAAGTGCGTCGGTAAAAAAGGGCGAACGCTTTCCCATTGCATTTCGAGCCATGCATCTTTTTGATGCTTCGACCGGCAAGTCACTACGAGCGAGGTGAGTCGTATGCATCGGTTCTTGCTCTCGTTTTGCTTGTCTTTGGTGTTCGTTTTTATTGTACAGTCCGCGTCGGCGGCGCCCATTCGCTTGTGGCATTCGCAACGTGGCGACGAAGAAAAAGCGCTCGAGGAAATCGTCGCGCAATTCAAAGATTCTCCCGTCGAGCTGTTGGCGGTTCCTTCCGATGCCTTCAAATCCAAGGTGACCTCGGCGGTTCAATTCGGCGAGGGCCCGGATCTTTTTATCGATGCGCACAATCGAATCGGCGACTACGTCGGGCGTCGCGCCATTGCGCCGGTCGGTGATGCGCTCGATACATCGGTATTCGTAGGTCCACCGCTCGATGCCGTGACGGTGGGGGACAAACCTTATGGTGTGCCTCTTTCTCAGAAGAGCGTCGCCCTTTACATCAATACGGACCTCGTCTCGTCGACGCCGGTGGATTTTGAAAGCATTGGCGATTTACGCGCCAAACTACCCACCGGCGTTTTTCCGCTGGCGTATGAATCCTCCGGACTTTACGTTCATGCGTCGATTTTACACGCGTTCGGCGGTCATGTTCTCGAGCCTGGGGATGCATTTGGGTTGGTCGGACCGGAGGCGGAGAAGTCGCTCGAATTCGTTTTGGGACTCCAAACCCAAAAGATCATTCCCGAAGAATCCGACGGCGCGCTCGTTTCGAACTTATTTCGATCCGGAAAAGCGGCTTGTGCCATCAGCGGGCCTTGGTTGGCGACGGATTTGGCGGGAAACCCCGCATTGCATTATCGTGTCGTCCCCATACCGATCCTGCGGCAAACGGGACGATATCCTCAGCCGCTGTTGACGGTCGAATCCGTCATGCTCACACCGCGCGGTGCCGAACGAGCGGAAGTGCGGGCATTGGCGCGTTTGCTCGGCAGCGTCGAAGCATCACGTATTCGTGCGGAGCGAGCACGGACATTGCCTGCTCGTCATGACGCACCATTGCCGGCCAATGATCCATTTCTGGCTGCATTCGCCGAACAAGCCAAGCGTGCCGTACCCATGTCTTCGTCGTTGGCCATGGATACCGTTTGGGAGCCGGCCATCAAAGCAATTCGTAAAATATTGCGTCGAGATGCGTTGGCTCCTTCGGCTCTTTCCGAGGCTAAACGGCGCTTCGACGACGTTCGGCGACCATTACCTCCGCGAGCATCTCCGACGCCATTTCTGCTGCTCGTTGGAATGGCGTGCCTCTTGGGCGCCTTTGCGCTCGTACGCCGCGCGCGTGAAGCCGATTTCAAGCGTGAATTGCGGCGCTCATTGCCTGCGTATGCGTACGTGATGCATGCCGTGCTGGCCATCGGTGTCCTCGTATTGCTGCCGCTGGTGCTCGGAGCGCTCACGTCGTTGTTTGCCGGGCGAATCGAGAATTTTCATTATGTAGGTTTTAGCAATTTCATCGGCATTTTGACGGCTCGCGGCGGTCCGTTACTCAGCACGGGGTCGTTTTACGTCGTTCTTCTCGTGACGATTCTGTGGACACTCATCAATGTCTTTTTCCACGTCGCCATCGGCGTCGCTTTGGCGCTTGTTTTGTCGCGGCCTGTATTGAAATTGAAAGCATTGTATCGGGTGCTGCTCATCATTCCGTGGGCGGTCCCGAGTTATGTGACGGCGTTGGCTTGGAAAGGCATGTTTCACCGGCAATTCGGGGCGGTGACGGGCCTCATTCAGGCGATCAACGGTTTTTTGGGGACGAGCGTCGAACCGATTGCGTGGTTTTCGCGATTTTCGACGGCCTTTACGGCGAACGTCGCGACAAACGTTTGGCTGGGTTTTCCCTTTATGATGGTCGTCACGCTCGGAGCGCTCACGGCCGTGCCGGATGACGTGCTCGAGGCGGCGAAGGTCGATGGAGCGACGCGTTGGCAACGATTGCGCCTCGTGACGCTGCCGATGATCAAACCGAGTCTCATGCCCGCCGTCACGATGGGTTCGGTATGGACATTCAATATGTTCAATGTCGTGTTTTTGGTGTCGGGAGGTGATCCCGACGGCACGACGGAAATTCTGGTCTCGGAAGCGTATCGTTGGGCGTTCACCCGCGACGCTCAATATGGGTATGCGGCGGCGTATGCGGTATTGATATTCCTGTTGCTTTTTGGTTCAACGCGTTTGTCCGATGCTTGGAAATTGCGTAAAGAAACGCGCGAGAAACAATTGTTGGCCAATGCGGGAGGTGCGACATGAATCGGCGCCCGTCGCTCTTGGAATCCGCCGCATGTCACGCATTGCTCGTGCTTGGCGTGGCATTTGCGCTTTATCCGGTGCTGTGGGTCGTTGCGTTGGCCTTTTCCGGCACGCAAACCCCGACGGCGCGGGTCGTTCCGTTTCCCGATGCGCCGACGCTTTCGCATCTCGAAGCGGTGGTTGGTGCGTCACGTAAAACATCCGATGGCGGTCTTTGGCTTTTTGGGCGCCAATTGGCCAATTCGCTCGTCGTTTCTCTGTCGACGGCGCTCGTGGGCGTGTTGATCGCCATTCCGACGGCGTATGCTTTGGCGCGCTTTCGGTTTCTCGGGAAAGACCTCGGTGTACGTACGCTTTTGGCCACGCAGATGTTTCCGGCAGTGGCGAGCGCCATTCCGTTGTATTTGATTCTGAACTACTTGGGACTGCTCAATTCACGAACCGGACTTGTCGTCTGTTATGCTTCGACGAGCGTCCCATTTTCCATTTTCCAGCTTCGCGCGGCATTCGAAGCCATTCCCGTGGACCTCGAAGAAGCGGCCATGGTCGATGGTGCGACGAGGTTCGCGGCGTTTGTCCGGGTCGTGCTCCCGGCGGCTCGGCCCGCCATTGCCGTGACGGCTTTGTTCGCGTTCATGGGAGCGTACAACGAATTCATTTTGGCGGCGACGTTGCTCGATAAAGAAGAAATGTTCACCCTGCCCGTGATGTTGCAACGATTCATTGGCGAATATGACGCACAATGGGAAAAGTTTGCCGCGGGAGCGCTCGTTGTTTCAATTCCGGTGATGGCGCTGTTTTACGTGGCGCAACGACATCTCGTCGCGGGTTTGACCGCGGGTGGCGTCAAAGGTTGATTGATTTACCGGGACGCACGAATGCATCGTGCCTCGATACCCACACAAATCAGATTGTCGCCGCGAAATTGAAATGTCGGAATATACCGACACGTCCGTTCCGACTCGACACGCGTGAGCGTTGCATATTGCGCGAGAACCGCTTCCGCCCGTTCGCGTGTCATCGGCCCCGCGTGCGCAATATGTTCCTTCGTACGCACGGGTGCCAGATGCGGGCAAAAAAGACTCGCGGAAATATCGAAAAAAGCCTCCATGGGTTGATCCCAATCGGCACGAGAATAAACAGGCGTCAACGTACCTGTGATATGCGCATCGTAATGGCAGCCGTCGTCGAGATGCTTATCGATCACCACATCATAAAATAAAAAAGACGAGATCGTATCAGCCGCCGACGGCGGCGCAAAACTAAGAAATAACAGTAAGCTCGCACGGGCTGGAAATGGATGACTCATTTTTCGCCTCGATCGACGACGATTGCAGTGCTGCGCGCGAATTGCGCGAACGTCTTGGAACCATCACGTCGAAGCGAGAAAAGTGCCGGCGCTGAGGACGGGCCGGTCAGCGAGCGTCAATGCTCGCGGCTGCATGTACGCACGGCGCGGGCGTCAATGAAAAGACGCAATTCGCCAAAACGCCCCGAGAACATCAAGGAAGAAATTTCGCGATCAGCAAGAATACGAGCACCGCGATGGCTCCGCCGGCTGCGGCAAGCCATTTGCGCCGTCTTGGCGTGTCTCCGGGAGCTGCCGGAAATGAATTCCAAGGAATACTCGAGTTGCCCTCGGAATGCGTCGACGGAATGGTTTGTCGCGCTTCTACGGACGAACGAATGATGTCAGTTGCGGAGGTAACGCAAATCGTCCCGTTGGAAAGGACCGGCGCCGTCAAGGCTTTCTGCGGCGTTTGCGGCGGCGGCGTTTTTCGAGCTTCGGTAGCGTTTACGCTATCCATTTGTTTTCTCGGGGTCGGTTCCGGCCGAGCCGGGGTCGGGTTTGTCCGGCTCCGCACGGGTATACGAGCTGTCACGTCCTCCGCCGATTCTGCATGGAGTGCGATGCGCGGCTCCGATGGGGCACGCGGACGGGCCTTGGAATGGGGCGGAAGATAAGCGTGTAATGCGGCATGAAGCGATTTGGGATCGAGCGGCTGCGTTCGGAATTGCGCTCCGCGGTCGCCCGACGCCGGTTGATTCGCCGCATTGTGGTTGGTCGTTTGCCCCGCATTCACACCCATATTCGCCGGGATGACATGCTCGAGGCGCTCCGTTCCATGCAGGCTCGGTGCACGTGGGGCATTGGCTCGCGGATGTGTCGTCACGCTGTCGCTATCGCGATCGTCGACCGCAGGCATTTCTCGAGGAATCGTAAAGGGCGTGAGCGCCCGAATCAGTTCCCCGACATTTTGAAATCGGTTTTCGACCTGTTTGTCGAGACAACGCAAAATGATCGATTCGAGTTGCGGTGGAATATCTCGGCGGATTTGCGCCGGCGGAGGCGGAAATTCATGAAACAACGCTTCATACGCATCGAGCACGGCTTTTTTGGGAAATGGCGCGCGACCCGTCAGCAATTTGTAAAGCACCGCGCCGAGCGAATAGATGTCGCTTTGCGGGACGACTTTGCGCGACGAACGAGCTTGCTCGGGAGACATGTAATAAAGCGAGCCCAAAACATCCGTGGGACGTGTCAAATCAATGCTTGCGGATTCATCGGCCAGCGCATATTTGGAAATGCCGAAATCCAATACTTTTATACACGTGCCGCCGTCGCGACGTCGCGTGAGGAACAGGTTTTGGGGCTTGATATCGCGATGAATGATACCGATTTCATGAGCCTCCTTTAATGCGCGACATGCTTGAACCACATACGAACATGCTTCGTGAATGGACAAAACGCCGTGATCTTTGAGTAGTCTGTCGAGGTCGCAACCATCGAGCAGCTCCATGACCATGTACGGAACACCATTCGACAATGTATCGACGTCGCTTACTCGCGCGATATGCTCGTTGTTTTTCAATCTCACACAAGCCCGCGCTTCGCGCAAAAAACGTTCCACCGAGTGTTGATTGAACAAATCGTCTTGAAGCATCAATTTGACGGCGACGGGTTCGTCCAGCTTGATATGGCGGGCGGCGACGACAATTCCCATTCCACCTTTTCCCAAGACCTTCTCCACGCGATATTTGTCGGCGATGATCGAACCGACCGGATAGGGACAATGCGCATCGATGGGGTTATTCATGCGAAACTCGAGGGGCGAGGGGGGCGTGGCCGACTTTGCGGTGAATGCCGAGCGAGTTATTCGTCGGGGTGGTCATGTAAGGGAAATAGCGGGATGCAGGCGTTGCCGCGTAAGGAGCGGATTCCGGCACTTCTTCGATGGCCTTGGGCGTGTTTTTCGTATGCTCCCATTGCGCGGCCAAAGCTCGAACCGTCAGCCAATCTTCGTAACGTTCGTCAGCCCGAAGAGCAGCGATTCGTGCTCCTCCGAAGGCTGTGCGGACATGATCCCTGCGCGCCCAAGATTCGGGCACGATGGATGGCCAAAACGTGCCCATCAAAATCCCACCCAGAACGGAAATCGCCAAGACAAACCAATTCGATGGGCCTGCCGATGCGGCTCGCCGCGGGGCGCGAAACGGGAACGGATCCACAATGGGAATACGAGGGTCGAGGGGGAGTGTCCGCGATATTTCCGCCGGTTCGGAGACGTCGACGTGCCACGCGCCGTCGGAGCCGTTGCGTTCGACCGTCGAAGGGTCGTCGGCAGGTTTGAGCCCGGGGCCCAACGTGACTTTGGGCAAATCGAGGTCTCTGGGCGTCGGGGCGGCGCCGGGCACCGCCGCGGTCTTGTATTCCCGCGCCTCGAGCACCGATTGACTACGTTTTTTCCTGGCCGCTTCGGCGCCGGCCGCGCGTATTTCTTTTGTCAACCAAGCCAAACGTTTTTCCAAATCATCTTGCGCCGGGTCCACGCGGGACGGACGAGTGTCGCCCGAAGGTAATTCGTTATTGTTCGGAAGAGCGGCCGAGTCCTGAAGGTCTTGTTGTTCCGTGCTCATGGGGCGCCTGTCATGAATCAAAACGTATCACCCAATCACTTGCGCGTTTGGCGCGCTCGACCGCCTGTCCGCCAAACCCATGCCGAAGCTTCACTCGAGCGTCGTCAAGAGAACGGCTCGCACACGACGATTCTACGTCGTCGTCGAATCGAGGACAAACAAAATGTGCGCAGAGACGAACCTCATGGAAAAACCACGGGTTTTGCGCGGTGCTCCATGGCAAACATCGGTCGGCAACGACAAACACGCGGGGATCCGTCGGGCGTACCGAGTTGTCAATCCGCAAAATATGGTGGGCCGAGATGCACGGTTTGGTCAAACCAACGTTGCGTCGGAGGCGTAATGCCGGTCAAACGGCAGATCCAACGGGCGATGGATCAAAAAATCAGCACCGGACGTTTCACCATAATGGGCGGAGCTCCCGCCTTGCGACCAATCAGGCGATTGTCCGGGTCGAGAATGACGCTCGTGACGGGTTCGTTCAATGTCGCGGATGCCGTGGCGCTCGCTTGGGATGGAGCAACCCCGAAATCAATGAGCGCCCGTGTCGAAGACGTCGCCCCGCGAAGCTCGACTTCCACGACGCAACCATAGAGTTTTCCCGAGGCATTCTGTTGCGTGACCGTAATCGTGACATCTGCGCCCACTTGATTGGTTTTGATGTCGAATGTCGGCCATTCGGGTTTTCCCTGACCGAACACCCACGCATCGAAATACGCGTCCAAGTTTTTCCCGGACGCCGAAGCCAATGCCTGCTTCAGCTCGTCGACGCTTCGCCCGCCGGCCGTGGCCAAGAATGTCTTGATACCTTGAAGAACGGCCGGTCGTCCAATGAGCGGTTCGAGCTGCAAATACAAAACCATCGGGCCCGGACCATAGACGTCGCCATAAAACGATTGCACGTCCGGCGGAGGCATGTCCATGGGCTTTGGCCAATAACTCGCTTGCGGCGAAATATCGTCCCAATACTTACGCGTCGCAATGGCTTCCTGAGCCGGGCGATTTTCGTCTTCGAAGACATACGCCAAGTATTCCGCGGTCGCTTCTTTCCACACGAAATCGGTCGCCGTGGCCAACGTCGATCGATCGCCCGCCCATTGATGAATGATCTCGTGCATCACGACGTGCATGGATGTATTCGGCATGGGGTCGTGCAGCGTATCGAGTTTTTCCAACAAGACGATATTGGCCGGATGTTCGAACCCGAGCCACGCCGTGCGCGCTCCGGCCAAGCGTAGTTCCTGCCCATAAGGAAACGGTCCGAGCAGCCCCGTGATCCAATCCATGAATGCGCCGACGCTCGGTTTTTCCAAGGACGCCGCGATGCCGCCCCCCGGTACTTCGTAAAACACGAAATCGACCCCGGCAAATTTGCCGAATGGCGCCGCAACCCAAGATGTATCCGCCGCAATGGCAAATGCCGAATACGTCGGCGCATTCTGCACGTCACACGTCGTGGTCGTGGCGCCCGCCGTACGCGTACCCGGGCACAAGACGACAGTATCTTGAGGGTGCGTGACCTCGAAATGAAACGCCGCCATGCGTGACGGATCGTCGTCGCAAGGTCCAAAGCGATCGCATCCGCCCACCCAGCTCAGCAGATACGTGAACGTTCCTCCGGCCATGTTTTTGCGTCGGGAAAAACCCACGTCGAGTCCGAACCATAACTCCTGCGCGAGCGTGACGTCGCCTCCCACCGTCAAGGTTGGTCCTTCTGTAACGCCCGGGCCACACGCGCGAAGTTTGCCATTTGAAACTGCAGCGCTCGTGGCCGCTCCGTCGTTCCACATCACGCTCGACACGTTTTCGCGTTCGCACGAAACGTCCCAGCAATTGCCTCCGGGAGGCGCGACGTCCAAGTCGAGGTGCGTGGTGCCTGTGGCAGACTCGATGTCGAACTTGTAGTCGTACTTCGTGACGTTCGCGAGCAGATCGCCTTCGGGGCCACCACCGCTCGAACTGCTGGAACCGTTTGAGCACGAAGGATTGTTCGGACACGCGGATGGTTTGTCATCACCGCATGCAAGCAATCCGAAAGAGCAACCCAGGGCGAGTACCGAGACGATCGTAGAAGCCGGCAAGTGCATTTCGACATCGTACAGAAAAGGGCGCGCACGACGAGATGCATCACGGTGGTCGAAAGGAACTTCCGTTCGAACTGCGAATTGACGTAGCCTCTCGCCGATGCCCTACAAGAGCCTTTCCGGTCCGCGTCGTGTCGAATCGCTCGATGCGGAAATTTGCGGCGCCGCAGCGTTCGACGGCGCCGGCCTCGTGGCCATGGTTTCCAGTTCTCCCGCGCGATGCGGCTTCGTGCCCGTCAACGCCGGGACAAACCGCGTGATCAATCTGTCGCTCGATCGAGGCGACGAGATCGCCCTCTTGTCTCGCGATGCGGCCGTTGTGCGGAGCGACGGCGATCTCTGGGCCGTGCTCGACATTCACCACCGCGCGAAGTTCGAGCGCGTCGCGACAAACGTGCGTTCGTTGAGTGGTCGATCCACGGGTGAGCGCGCGTTGGCGCTCTCGTGGGACGGACAAGGTTACGAGTTGACCATGTCGGGACACGAAGTCGAGGCTCGGCCGTTTGCCCTTCGCGGCGCGGTCAAACTCGCCGACATCGGTTCGTCGGATACGTTTGTCGTGGTCGAAGTCCCCGGAGGCCTCGAACTGCGCATGCATCCCGGCGCCACACCGGAACCCGGAGCCAACGGTCGAGCGTCATTACCTTCCGACGCGAAAAAACTCGATCGACTGAAGGGCGGCGTTTCGCTCAGCGTTCTGTACAAAACAGGATCCAGTGAAGCGTGCATCGTGTCGCAATCGGGTGGACGTTTGAGCGCGAAGATGATCGATGTGGGCGGACCGATTGCGTGCGCGGCGCCGAGTGAAACGAGCTTGATCGTCGGGTATGAAGACGGACGCGTGGCCTTGTTTACCGGCGACGTATTAAAAGCCGCCGAATTTGCCGTGACTCCAACGCATTCCCTTCCGATTGGCGCCCGGGGCGAACCGAAGACGATGCTCATTACGTCCAAAGGTTCGGCCAACGTTTGGGTTGGCACGACCAACGGCGAAGTCATTCGAATCTCGCTGCCCCGCAAATAAATCGTATTCGTCGGCGACGGACCGCTTCACCACATCGAGCGAAGGGCACTTTACCGTCGCTTGCCAATTCTCCAGAACAGCACACATTACGACCCCGAACGGGCTGATGCATTGCATTCGCCCGGGGAAGAATGGTCTCGGACCATTCGATGAAACGCGGTCTCGACGTCTCGAACGAGTTTGGCATGGACGGCCATTGCTCACTCGGTGAGACGTCAGAAATACCCGTGTAACGAATCGACTTCATGGTGGGACGATCTTGTGGGGCAAAGTTTGTCCGCATTGACTCGTCCGCGTTATTTTCTCCATTGATTGGAAGGCATCATGGCGAAACAGGAGGCAAATAAGAGCGTCGGGGTGGGTGATGTCCTCGCCGGCAAATACCGGGTGGAGAAAATACTCGGTATGGGAGGCATGGGCATCGTCGTTGCGGCAATGCATTTGGACCTGCGCGAAATGCGCGCGATCAAATTGATTCGTCCGGACGCACGGAGCGCTCAATCCGTCGAGAGATTCTTGCGCGAAGCTCGCGCGGTCGTGCGATTACGCAGTGAACACGTGGCCGAAGTGTACGACGTCGGTCGTCTCGAATCCGGCGCTCCTTATATCGTCATGGAACTGCTGGAGGGCCAGGATTTATCCACAATCAGCAAGATGCGCGGGACATTGCCCATTGAAGAGGCCGTTCTTTACGTGACCCAGGCGTGTCATGCCTTGGCCGAAGCGCACGCGGCGGGGATCGTGCACCGCGATTTGAAACCCGGCAATCTCTTTCTTACACGTCGCCCGGATGGTTCCGTCTGCATCAAGGTATTGGATTTTGGTATTTCAAAAAATACGCAGGGAGATCGATCCGATCCCGAAATGACCGGCGCCAAAGATCTCGTGGGTTCGCCCATGTACATGGCGCCCGAGCAAATGCGTTCGGCGCGTCAAGTCGACGCTCGCGCGGACGTTTGGGCGCTCGGCGCAATTCTGTACAAATTGCTCACGGGTCGACCGCCATTTCACGCTCCGACAGTTCCCGAGATATTTGCGCTGACGCTCGGAAAACAAGTCCGTCCGCCTTCGGCATTACGTCCCGATATCCCCAACGAGCTCGAACGCGTCATCTTGAATTGCCTGGACAAACACCTGCACAATCGTTTTCCGACGGCCGCGGAACTCGGAGCAGCGCTCACGCCGCACGGACCGTGGGAAGGTGCGACGATCGAGGCGACGACACAATTATTTTCTCGTACCCGACGACCGAGCGTTCCGCCGGCGCCCATGCCGATGCCTATCGTCCAAGAAAAACTCGAACAAGGCTTCCGGTCGCCCGAATCTCCATCGCTCGTGCAAGGTATCGAGACCGGCGATCCGATGGTGGGTTTGGCTCGGAGTCAGAGGATTGTTCGCTCCGGGCCGATTCCGACCTGGAGCGCATCACGTGTCGCTTCTCCGCCGCGCCCCGCATGGCTCGGGCTCGTGGTATTGTTGTCGATTTCGTCGGCGTTCCTTGGCGCAAGTGTGGTTTTGATCGTCGCGCGAACAACGGGCGTCGGTACCTATCAAGCGGCGGAAATGACCACGCAAAAGGAATCGCAAACGGCTCCGCCCGTCGTGATTCCCATCGAATCCGCCGAGCCGCGAATGCTCGATGTCGACAAATCGGCGCGGGTGGCGGCATCGGCTCCTCCCGTGTTGTGTTCCGCTCCAAAAGCCGTGGAAAAGTCGCCGGAACCAAAACGAGCTTCGCCGAATTCGAGCTTCGATGTTGCGGCGCGATCGCAACCATCGGGTCAGGCGCGAGCGCCCGCACGTATCCCGGCCAAACCAGAAAACCCTTATGCTCCGCGTCGTGATCCGCTTCCGTATCGAGAATGATGCATTTCGGTGCGCTCGCTGCTACGCTCGCGGTTCTACGAATCGGAGAACATCGTCATGCGTAACCTCACGCTCGCCGACTTGGGTGAAGGTCTTGCAGATTTGCTCGATCACCGAGCGAAGTCATTGGAATCGACTCAAACGGGCAAACTTTATGGCCCCATCTTGGCGGCGAAACGAAAGGCCGTCGATCATGCGCTCAAGGTCGCGCTCGAAACGAAAGCCGGTGATTTGAGCGAAACGGATGCACAACACGACGGACTGGGCGGAGCCATTTGGCACTTCACGGAAGCTGTTCTTTGTCAGCCGTTTGTCGCAGTGGAACGACGCGAAGCTGCCCGACGAATTCGAGATGCCTTCATTCCGGATCTGAGCGTGCTCAGCGACAGTTATGCGGACGAAGCCGCGGCGGCCAAAGCAAATCGCCCCAAACTCGAGGCGCTCGAAGCGGAATTGCGGATGTTGCCCACGCCCGACGGCCACACGTTGTATGAATGGGCGCTGGCTTTTGTGGACAAGGGCGACGAATTGGCGCGCAAGCTGGCGGCCCGAACGCAAGGTTCGGCGCTCGAAGCATTTCGTCAACAAACCGCATTACGCGTGACCACGATCGGACTGATTGGACGTTTTCGAGCGTCTCTTCGCGACGAGCTCAAGGAAAATCCCGCGCTCCCGGCGACAATCGAAGCCGACTTATTTTCGGGCCTCGATGGCTTGTCCCAACGTCGCGCCGAATCGAATCCGGCCAATTGACGGCGCGTGAAACGGGGTTTGTCTCCATTGACCTGACAAACCCCGTCCCCGTCTTTCAATGATCCTCTTCGCGCATCGGCTTCTCGCCTTCGTCTTCGTCCTTTTCTTTCGCTTTGGGCGTGACGAGTTTGGCGTAATCGCGCGCTTGTTTGGCCATATCGGGCTCTTTGAGTTTTTCGTAACCCTTCGCGAGCGCCTCATAGAGCGCAGCTTTTTTGCCCTTGTCCGGTTCGGCCAATACGGCGCTGTTCAATTCGTAAATCGCCGAAACCTGCTTCCCCGTATGCGCGAGCGCCTTCGCATACAGCCTGTGTGCGCGAGGGTTCATGACGTCCACGTAAATGGCGCTTTCGCCGACTTTCACGGCTTCTTCATAAAGTCCCTGCGTGACCAGAGCCTCGAGGAGTCGAATCCATACGCGCCGGTCGTGTTGGTCCACCAAAGCGAGTTTTCGCAAGGCATCGAGCTCGGCTGATTTATCGCTCAATCGATGGGCCATGTCGTACAGGGCTTGCAATGGTTCGGCTTGGGAAGGGTCGAGTTTATGCGCCGCTTCCATGTGCTGCCGCGCGTGGACGGTGTCTTTGCGCATATCCGCCAAGTCGGCGGCTTTGATTCGGACTTGATACCCGTCGTGTCCGTCGGCGATCAATTTGTCGATGAGCTTCGCGGCTTCGTCGAATTTCTTGCGCTCCATGGCGATACGCGCGCGAATGTAATGAACGTCGGGGTTTTTCGGGTCGAGTTGCGCGGCTTCTTCGAGCACCGCCAAACCTTCGGCATTTTCGCCGGCCGCAAACAAGGCCAGCGAAAGCTTGACCAGCTTTTGCGGGTTTTTCGGGTCCGTTCGCAATGCTTTTCGCGCTTCGGCCAAAGGCGGCGAATGCAAATCCGGCACGTATTGACCTTCGTACCGCGCCAAACGCTTTTTCAACCACGCTCGGAATTGCTTGTCCACTTCTTCATGCGATACGCCGAGCGCGCCTTGGACGACGTCCGACGTTCTTTGACCTTTGCCCCAGCGCGGAAGCATATCGACGACTTTGGCGAAACCGTACGTTTCAGCCATGAAGACCACGAGCTGACTTGCGGCGTAATACGCCATCGTCACATCGGCGACGGAATCGACGTGGGTGAAGGCGCGATTGAAGCCATCCAGCGGCGGAATGCGTCCGCTATTGAATCCCGCGAAAAGCGCCGGCTCTTCTTCGCGACGCCATTCGGGACGCGCGATGATCGTTTCGTATTCCGAAAGGCCTTCGGTAAACCATCGTGGCACGTGATTCTTCGATTGCTGAATGGCAAACACGTGCCCCAATTCATGCCACAAAACGTTGCCCCAATTGAATGGCCCCGCGCCGGGCGACAACGCCGCCAAGGATTGTCCAAAACAAACGCCTTGAATACCCACGTTCGGCAAACCGCTCGTGCGAATGCTGAAATCCTCGGAGTCCGCATAAAGTTCGATGGAGACGGGCGTTTTGGGGGTAAAACCATAACGTTTCACCATCGATTCCCAGGCTTGATCGAGCATCTTGGGCACGTATCGTTCGAGCACCGCCTTTTCGGCCTTGTGGTAACGAATGCGAAAACGACTGCCATCGGTCGTCAGATAATCGCGAGGAATGGTTTTTTCGAATAGATTGAGCGTGTTGTGCGCCCGAACGTTGAATGGATCCTTTTTCCACGACTTGTTGAGCGCGTCGATTCCGCCTTTGTCGTCGCCCATGCGAATCCGATTGAGCCCCAGCGTCGAATACGCCTTCATGTCTTGGGAATCGATCGTAATCGCTTCTTCCATCATTTTGACGATATCGTCGTAGCGATGTTCCCATTCCGCGTATTCCGTCACGATTTGGAAAAACGTCGAATATTGCGGATTGAGCGTCAGAACTTGCTTCTTGACGGCTTCATAACCGGGCAAATCATCCGCCAAGTACCGCGTCGCCGCTTTCATGGATAACATTTCGAGGTCCGTTGGGTCGATCGCGAGACCTTTGGCGACGGCGGCGTCCGCAGCGGCGATGTCCATGGTTCGCAATGCCAAACCTACCCGAATGGCGTACGCGCTGACGAGGTTTGGATTGACCTCCAAGGCTTCTTTGATTTCGCTCTCCGCAGCGGAGAAGTCCATGCTGCTTTCGAGCTTGATGTGGGCCATGGCCACGTGAACGCGCGGGTCTTTGGGGGCGAGCTTCAACGCGTCTTTGATCGACACGCCGGCATTGCCCGGGTCGTATTTGTCCAGGAACAACTCGCCGTGCCACAAGAGCGTTTCGACGCTTTTGTTCCCGCCCGCCGCGAGCGCTTCTTTGAACGCTTCGTTGGCATCACGCGGCACGCGGAGCAGGTGCGCCGCGCGAGCGACAATCGCTAAGCCTTCGGGGTTTCGCTCGTTGATCGTGTCGTCGTTGTACGCTTCGGCGATCTTGTGCAGCGGAATGGACGCTTCACCGCGTTTGCCCGTACGAATCAACAGTTCGCCCAGGACCAACCTTGCGCGATGCGCATCATCGTCGTCGCTGACTTCTTTGACCGCCTCGATGGCCTCTTGGAGTTTGCCTTGGGCGGCGAGCGCTTCAGCCCGGATCGGCGCGGCGCGCAGCTTGGTTTTCGGTCCTGCCGCCGCGGCTTTCGAAGCTGTCGCGGCTGCGTCCGAGTAACGTCCCGTGAGCAGTTGCAAACGCGCTTTGGCGAGCAACGCATCACCACGCTCGGAACCGGTCGTCGCGGCGTCGAGCTCCTTCTCGGCGGCGGCATAGTCGCCTTTTTGTTCGAGCAGCGCGGCGCGTTCAATCGCACCCGGTGCCGCAGCGTGGGCATCGGGTGTTTGGAGGCAAGTTGACAAGACAAACAGCGTGGCGGCGATCAGTTTGAGCGTACGCATGGGCCGTGACGAGCATGTCCGGCATCAGACGAGAACGCTAGAGCGTTGGTGAGAGAAGACGGGCGTGGCGGGGTTTTTTGTCAGGTTTTGGCTTGGAGCGCCGCGAGCTGTGCACGCAACTGGGCCAGCTCCGCTTCCGCTTCCGCCGCGCGTTGCGCTTCGTGGGCCGCAAGTTGGGCGAGAGCTTCGTCACGTGTCGGAAAAAGAGTCTCGCCGTTTGGCCCGGTCGCGATGCGTAACTTCTGTTGAATGCCTGAACCGACGACACGCAGGTGAACCCCGAGCGCTTCGGACCAAATCATCGGATCATTGGTTTGATCGACAAGGACAAGTTGTCCCTGCAAATTCCGGCGGAAGATGCGGAAACGAGTTCGCTTGCGCATCTTGTACGATTTGTCGGCGTACGGATCGAGCACGATCAATTCCTTTGTGCCCAAAGCATCGTGACGCGCGGGAGACTTGCGATCGTCTTTCTTCTTCTTGTTGCCCAAGGACATGATCTCGAGCGCGAAACTCGGCACGACGCCGCATTCCCACTTCTTCCACGAGCCGATGCGATGTTGTCCTTCCTTCGGCCAAATCCCCGGCATCACGTAGATGTCCGGCGATACGCAAGCCGTCGGATCGTATTGCACGTAGTACATCATCTGGTCCGTCCCGACAAACGCATCGATGCCCTGCTCGTTGACGTAACGCTCCAAGAGCGGTCGGAACGCCTCGATGATGAAGGACTGAACGAAGTCCTCACCCAAGTGTTCCTCCTCGGGGTAAAACGTCGGGTCCTTCTTGAGCGGGATTTTCAAAGCCGCAGCCGGTGCCATCTCGATCCACACATATCACGTCGCTCTCCGTGTGAAAAGGCCTGTTGTCCAACCCAAACGCGGGTGCGGCCAGTCTCTACCACGGCCCGGACCAACCACCAACAAAAGAGTTTGTCTTTGTCACACCATGGGTTCGGCAGGACGATCACTCCCGTTCTCCCTACGTTTTGCGGGGCGAGGTGTTACGGTCCGCCGAACCTTGGGCCGTGATTTGTCCCGTCGGTGCTCGCGTCTTCCGAACGTGCTAGGGTCGCGCGCTTCGCGGCCGTGTGAGGAGTGAGTTCCGTGGGTGTGCGGGTTTTGGAAGACAAACACGAGGACGTGCGCAAGACGTTGCGTCGCGCCGAAGATCTCGTCGATGAGGGCCTCGTCGAGCGTACCGAGCTCGATGTGTTGCGCCGTGTGGCCGACCGATTCGACGTGGCCGTCACGCCGGACCTCGTGGACCTCATGGCGCCCGGCGACGCGCACGATCCGATCGCGCGGCAGTTTGTCCCGACCAAGCGGGAGCTCACGGTTCTTCCGGAAGAACGCGTCGATCCGATCGGTGATGATCCGCATACGCCGATCAAAGGCATTACCCATCGGTATCCCGATCGATTGCTGCTCAAACCGGTGCACGTGTGTGCGGCGTATTGTCGATTTTGTTTTCGCCGCGAAAAAGTCGGTCCGGGAAGTGAATCGTTATCCCGAGACGAACTGCGCGCCGCGTTCGATTACATTCGCGCGCACAAGGAAGTTTGGGAAGTCATCTTGAGCGGCGGGGATCCGCTCGTGCTTCCACCGCGTAAAATTGCCGAAATCGTCGAAGCGCTCGGCGCCATCGAGCATCTGCGGGTTTTGCGGGTGCATACGCGTATGCCCGTGATGGACGCGGAGCATATCGATGCCGCGATGATTGCGGCGTTACGTCATCCGCGACTCACGACGTACATCGTGCTGCACACGAATCATCTGCGCGAATTGAGCGAACAGGCCAAAAAAGCGTGCGCGCGTATCGTCGATGCGGGGATTCCAATGCTTTCGCAAACGGTGCTTTTGCGCGGCGTCAATGATCATGCCGAGACGCTCGAGGCCTTGTTTCGAGAGCTCGTTGTTTTGCGAGTAAAACCTTATTATTTGCATCATGGTGATTTGGCCGTTGGAACCGGGCATTTTCGAACGTCGCTCGCCGAAGGGCAAACCATCATGCGACAATTGCGCAAACGTTTGTCCGGGATTGCTCAGCCCACGTACGTGCTCGACATACCGGGAGGGTTTGGCAAGGTACCGGCCGGGCCGAATTATGTCGGTTTGGAAGATACGAATGGCCAACGCGAGGTCGAAGATCCTTGGGGCCGGCGGCACGAGTATCCGCCGGTGCGTGGGGAGTGACCGCGACGTATTCGGGCCTGCGATTCGGCGCGTTCACGCGGGCTTTTCGCTGATCTTCTCGCGCGACGCGCGGCTTGACAGCGTCGTCGAAATCTCGTCTCATCGACCGTATGCCTTCCAGTGGACCGAGATTCACTCTGCTCCACATCTCGGATTTGCACTTTTGCGATCCGACGGCGAAGGGCCATTACTGGAATACGGAAGCGACGGAACTGTCGGTCGCGGCGCATAACCGTCGCGGGCTTTTGGGCAGCCTCCTTTACGACTTGCGCCTCGAAAAAATCAAGCCCGACTTCGTGGTCGTCTCGGGGGACTTGCTCGACCGAAGTCATGCGAGCGGTGTGCCGTTGGCGCTTTCTTTTTTGCGCGGGCTCGCCGAAGGGCTGGGATTGCCTGTCGAACGAGTGATCATTGCGCCTGGAAACCATGACGTCTTGCGCGAAGGGGACGAGCGGTACGTCCGGTACGATGAGATCCGCAATGGATTCTACGGACAAACCAAACCGCCGTTTGGTGCGCAGACGCCGCCGCACAAGCGTATCGACTTGCATCGATTCGAGCCGGGGTTTGGGGCGCAGAGCGCCGTAGGCGAATCGAAGCCCCAAATGTCCCACCCGGATTTCGGGGTCGAATTCGTCGCCTTTAATTCTTGCGAAGAGCTCGATGCTTCCCAGCAGCGGGATCACGGGGCCGTGGGGATTGGGCAGCGGGACCATGTGGAAGCCTTGCTCTTGCGGACGGAGAACAAAAATTATTTCCGTATTGCGGTCATGCATCACCATTTGGAGAGTCCCGAAGGGACGCGGCGAACCGATTACAGCGTCATGGAAGATGCGGCCGGGATGCGCCGATGGCTCGCGCGGAACAAGTTTTCCCTCGCATTGCACGGTCACCAACATGTCGATTGGCAAGCCACGTTCGACGTCGACGGCTGGCTTTTGTCGGTGGCTGCGGCGGCGAGCGGCGGGGTTTCCGAATATGGCCGAAAAGAGTGGAGCTTGGCCATTGCGTATCAAATCATCGACATAGAAAACGCGCATCGCGGAAAGCGTATTCGGCGTGAATACAATCCGCAAACGATGGAATGGGCCGACGCCGGACGAGGCGAAGACGTACAGGCTTTGCGGTTTGGCATGGCGCAGCCCGGGAGTGAAGTTGTTCCCGCCGAACCCATGGAGCCGGCACCGCCGAGCATGACGCGGATGGGGCGAGTGCAAGTCAAGATTCAGCATATCGAACGAGCCATCGAATCGCATCGGATGTCGTTTCGAGTTCAAGTCGTGAGCCTCGTGGCGACGGCGCTCGCCGCATTGGTCTTGGCCGTTTATTTGCTCGGACAGCTCTCGCCGGTGCTTGCGAGCTCGGGGGGATTGGCGCTTTTGCTTGCCGGTTCGATTACGTTTCCCACGCGTTTGGCCGCGTACCGGGATGTCAAAGACAAACTGCACTTTTTGGCCGACGGATATCGTCGGTGTACGATGCATTGGGACGACAAACTCGTCCAAATGCTCGATGAGCGATTTCATCGCTTGGTGTGAGAGGCGCGCATGGCGGAAGAGGTCGAGGTCGAGAAAGAAAAGTTCGACGCGCAATTATCGTTGCTCGATGCCCGCGCGCGTAAGCACCGTCGTTCGAGCGTCATCATGACGGTCGTTCTGGTGGTGGTCACCGGCGCGCTCGTATTGCAGTTTGCCGCCGATATCGTGCGAAAACAAGCGCAAGTGCATTATGCCGAATCGTCGCGCGGCGAGCTCGACAAGCAATTGAAGTCCGAACAGGAAAAACTCAACGCGGCCACGCGGGCTCGAGAAAAACTCGAAGCCGAGGTCCGAGACCTCGAAGAAACCAAACGCAGTTATCAAAACAAAATTTTATCGGACAAAGACGCGCACAACATGGGTGTGCGCCCACCGGAGAGCCAAGGCAAACCCGTGGCCTCTCCGACGGCCGGTACGCGGGTGGATCCCGATCCGGAGGACGTTCCCACCAAAACGCCGAAATCCGGTGAATTGATCATCGAAGAATCGGGAAAAGCGCCGGAAGGATTTTATATCAAACCCAACGTCAAGGTGACTCCGGGGGTAGGTTCGTCCGGAAAAGACATTTTCAAGGTCCAATTGTCATTGGACATCCCCGAAGCTCGACGCGCGGACGTGGAGATCGTGTCGTATCATTTGAGCCCCAAGTTTTATTTGCGTAATGAAATCGGTGGCGGCAACGAGGCTCCGTACGAAGCCAGGTTCAACGTATTCGCTTGTGAATCCACGGTCTTGGCGCGGGTACGGTTACGTGATGGAACCACATTGGCCGTTGATTTCGATTGGTGTGTGGTGCCCGGGTGGCCGGTGCGTAAGCGCGAGCCCGTCATCGTAAATTCCGAAGATGAAAAAGCGATACCAAAACCGGCTCCAATACCGACCACTGCGCCTCGTGAGCCGGGAATCGCGACGCCTGGTATGCGGGAGACTGAGCCCATGCGCAATTCGGAAGAGCCTGGGCGTCACTGACCATAAAATGACACGGTCATCGCCGTGAAATGAATTCCGTCCCGGCTCGGGAAATGCTGCTATGGTGCGGTGAGTGCGGACGTCCGCGCTTCAAATTCCTTCTTCACGAATCCCGCGGTCGAGGCATTCATGCGTGTCTTTCGATATCAAGAGGATCGAATTCCCGTCCTCTGCTTTACCTTGATCTTCTGCTGCGATGTCCTGGTTTACTCGCTCGTGGACAACGTATGGGCGCTCGTGGCGTACACATTGATCGGCATCTTCCCGAAGGGGTGTGTTTGCGCGTTCAACCATCATCACCAGCACGTGGCGACGTTCAAATCCACGATCCTCAATCGTTTGCTCGAACAAATGTATGCGCTGCAAACGGGCGTCGCGACAAACGCTTGGGTTTTGCACCATTCGCTTGGTCATCACGTGAATTATCTCGACCAGGACAAAGACGAGTCGGGCTGGAAGAACGATGATGGCACCACGATGGGCTGGTTCAAATACACCGTGTGGAACACGCTTCAGGCGTATCCGCGGGCGTACAAAGTCGGGCATCGATATCCCGCGCATCAACGCGCGCTCGTTCTGTCGACGCTCTTCATCATCACGCTCGTCGCGGGTTTGACCTATTTGCGTCCGCTTCCCGCGGTCTTCGTGTTCATCATTCCGATGTTGATTTCGCTTTTCGGAACGGTGTACGCGACGCACATCCATCACTCGGGCAAGAGCTGCGATTCGCACTTCGTCGCGTGCAACAACATCATTCACGAGGTCTACAACGTCACGACCGGCAATCTCGGTTATCACACCGCGCACCACTATCGTCCGGGCGTGCACTGGTCGCGGTTGCGCGAGCTGCACGAGGAAATCAAGGACAAGATTCCCGCCGATTGTTACGTTCCGGCCGAACTTCCGTACACCCTCGGTGATCACGTCAAAGCCTTCGTTTCCAGCATGCGCAGGCTCGTGATGCCGTCGCGATCCGCCGGTTGAACAACTTGGGGCCTCGAGTCGCCTTCGGCGCTCGAAGAAACAAACTCCGAAGCATCGTCTGTTCGTTATTCCAAACAGACGTACGTCCCCCGAAACTTTCCTTGGACATCAAACGAACCCGATGCAGATCGTTCGAAATGGCCGATCGTCATCGGCGTTTTCGAAGGTTTTGCGCGACGCTTTACGTCGTGGCGTTCGGCGACTACCATCGCTCGCGAGACTTCCAAAAATGTCGCTTTTGCGTTCATTCGACGCTGATCTGCGGGACCTGGCGCGTGGTGAACCTGCGCTCACGGACGGTACCGGGAGTTTGACCGGGGCGCGGCTCAAACAGATTCTCGGCGTGGGCGGCATGTCGACGGTGTTTTTGGCCGAAGTCGAGCAGGCGCGGTTTTCTTCGGCGCTTTCGCCCCTTTGTCCGGGCCGTATCGCGGTGAAGATCATGAAGCCCGCGATGGTGACGGACTTGGCGCAAGAGGGCATCTTGGCGGGTCATCTTGCGCAACGCGAAGCGATGGCGCTCGGACGGATCATGGCGCGGGTGCCTCCGACCGAGTTTGTCCTGGGGTTTTACGGGGCCGGCGAAGCTGCTGTCGACGTGCGTGGGCGTCAAGTGCACTTGCCGTGGTTGGCGCTCGAGTTCGTGGATGGAGGGCCGGATGGTTCTTCGCTTGCGGATCGGGTGAATCGGGCGCCGGACGGAACGGATCCGATTCGGGCCTTGCGGCTTTGTCGGGGCATTGTCGAAGGAGTTTTGGCGCTGCACGAAGAGGGGATCATTCATCGGGATTTGAAGCCCGACAATGTGCTCGTGGTGGGCCCCGTAGGCGATGAAACGCCGAAGATCGCCGATTGTGGAATTTCTCGGGTCGACGGAGCGACGTATACGATCGCCGCATTGACGCGGGAATATGCGGGCACGGAGCAATGGTTATCTCGTCCCGGAGAGAAAAACCCGCTGGTCGGTCCGTGGACGGACGTGCATGCTTTAGCGGCGGTGATATGGTTTGTCCTGGGAGGAGAGCATTGGTGTCGCGGTCCTTGGGACAATGGGTTTTTGGTGATGGGTGAACGTCGTTCGCTCATGACGGCGGCGCGGCTTCATCCGGGATTTGCCGCCGATCGTGTATTGCTCGAAGAAATCGACAAGGCTCTCGCGCAAGGTGGTTCGCCGGCGTTGCCCGAGGGGCTGCGTGACGATCCGGCGGCGATGGCTCTGGCGCCGCGGGATGCGCCTTCGAGGTTTGGCTCGGTACAAGCATTTGCCGCGCGGTTGTTCCCTTTGTTGGAGCGCGTGGCGATGCGCTGGAAAACGAAAGCCGCGCGTGAAGATCGAGCGGCGTTTTGTTCCACGAGGCTCGTGGGTGAACCTTTGCTGACGCTCGAGCCGCTCGCGCATATCGTCGATGTGCCGCCGATTGAAATGAAAGGAATGATGCTCCCGCCGCTGCGTCCTGGGAATGTGGTTTTCGGATCGGACGGTCGAGGTTTGGCGCGGCTCGGCAAGTATCTGTTTTACGTGTCCGATGATCGGGTCGTACAGGTGCCCATCAATGCGGACGAAGCCGAGGTGATTGCGGCGACGACGTTTGTCGTGCGTGGTCCGATGTCCGGATATGCGCTCGTGGGGCCGAAGCATGTTCGTCTTGTACGACCGGCGCAATTGATGACGATTGCGATACCGGAAGGGAAAAATCCGATTGAAGCGGCGATTGGTGACGGGCATACGTTCGGCATCGTGACGGCGGCGACGCCGGGGGATGAAGACAGTTTGCCCGAATTGTGGACTTCGTCGGGAGAAACCTGGGCGACGCCGATTCCCTTGCCGCTCGGGGGGCGCGTGTATTCGATGTCGTCCGGGCCGTACGGTATCTTGGTTGTCGGGGCAAACGCCAAGGGGACTCGAGCGCGGGCTCTGTTCATGAATCACGACGGACAAACGTCCGTCTATGCCGCGGGAGTGACGGACAAAACGCCGCTGTATGTCGCCTTGGCGGGCGTGGATCGGACTTCCTTTGCGGCTGGGGAAGGGTTTGTCTTGCGCCTGGATCGCGGGCTTGTCGCGATGGAGATCGTCGAAGCAAAGGACAAACCGGTGGCGATGGGATTCGATCCGGTCGGATTGCCGTGGCTCGTGACGGCGACGCGGGTGCTGCGTCGACACACGGACGACATGAATCCGGTTTGGCGGAGTTATTACGAGCAGGAGTCGAATGCGCCGCCGTTCGTAGGTTTGGCATTCTTAAACGATGGCGTACGGGTGCTCAATGCGCGCGGCGGCGGCGTACGCATTACCCCGCGCGATGTGGGCGGTTGGCGAAGCACGTCGCTGGTGTTGGAATCGTAAAAGATTCAGCTGGGTTTCAGCTGGGTTTCAGCTGGGTTTCACCCAGACCCACCCGGGGCTCCGCGCCCCGGGACCCGCGCAAGGGCCCAGGCCCTTGACCCGGGCATTGGTTTGTCCACTACGTGGCCAAACCAAATAGGTTCGGGAGGCGGTGTGGGTTTTGTGGTTGTTCGCGGTCAATCGTCGAGCAAATTGGTTTTGCCCGCTTTGCCGGGTTTGGGCGTGAAGCCCGGCCGGAAAAACACCGATTGCAGCTTTGACGAGAGTTGATCGAATGCGCGAGCGGCCATGACGTCGTAAACGCGGCCTTCGGACGGGCCTCCGTCGCTTGCGCCGAGAAGGTTGCCGTACGATTGGTAATTGACGGTAAACGTCTCGGGAGGCATGACTTCGAGGTCGAAGTCGAAGACGTCGGTCTCGCCGGGAATGACCATGGCGACGTGAAACTGAACGACGATACCGACGAATTTACGGGTGCCCGTCGTTTCGCTGTAAATGTCGCCGGCCCAGCCGACACGATACCGAATGTCAATGGTCGGTGCGGTCAAACCCGTCATATCGACTTTGGGTTTGGGCGGCGGAGGAGCATTCTTTGCACCGGGTTTTTTCACCGCTTTGGCGGCCGAACCCAAGAGAAGCGGCTCTTCCGCATCTTTGTCCGACAAGCGATCGCCATTGGACAAAGTCATGATATCGGCGGGGAAGATGGCGGAGAAACCATCGCCGAGCCGACTGACGATGACCGATTCGCGCGAGATGCAATCCTTATCGCTGAAATGCGGCGCAACGGGAATGACGCTCCCATCACCGTCCGGATCACCGGCGCGCAATTTCAACAAGGTATCGACGGCTTCGAGCGACGCGGAAGAAGGGCTGTGGAATCGGACTTCGACCTTATTGGCGTCGGTTTTCTCCAGATTGTCGATGAGTTTGTCCATGAAGGGGAGCAGCCGCGGATCGCTCGTGGAGGCTTGGTCGTGGAAATCTTTTCGAGTTTTCTCGAAGAGAGTGTGAATGGCCTTTTTCGCGTCCGCTTCGATGACGCTCTTGGGGTATTTCTTGAGCACTTCGCGCAGGGCAGTGACGCTGCCTTTGGCAATGGCTTCCTTGAGCGCGGCTTTGGGCAGGAACGTCGTCCGAACTTCGTCGGCGTGACGCTCGCCCGTATACAAATAATGCTCGTAGGCGTATGTCGTATCTTGGGTTTTGGCTTTGGAGAACATGGCTTCATCGGAGGCCATGTTCCAAAGGAACCAGACCGGGGTGCTCAGAATGGGGGCGAGGACGAGGGCGCCGAGCCAAGCCCATTTGGTTTGCAAGAAAATCGGCAATGCATTGGCGACGGGAGGCGAGATTTCATGCGGAGCGCGGGGCGTGAGCGAGTTCCACGCGTCGTTCATGCGAATCTCGAAAAAAGGATCCAATCGCTGAAGGGCGTCGGCATCGCGGTTTTGCGCGGCTGTTTGCACTTCTTGTTGCGATTGCCGCAACATGCCCATGGCCTGTTCGGCCAATTGTTTACCTTGAATGGTGATGCTCTGGTTGTGATTGCCCTCGAAATAGAACGTGAGCGTCGTTCCGGTATAGGCGCCATTCGTGTGTTGATGAACGCCTTGGAAATTGACCATCGACGACATCGGAATGACTTTCAGCATTCGGTCGGTGGCGACGATGAAATCGAGGGGCAAGAGGTATCGTCCGGGCGGAAACGGCAATGCTCTGCGGAGCATGACGCCGCGGATGATCATGAGCGTGGGGGCGACGAAGAGGATCCCGCCCAAACTCATGGAAAAGAGCATTTCGATGCCATTACGCCGATCGCCGAAACCGCCGATGAGCGAACCGAAAAGCAACAAGAAGCCATTGAGCGCCAAAAAGCCCCAACCGAATGCGGCGCATCCGAGTCCGGGGGTGTCGGACATGATGGGCTGCGGCCATCCTTGCTTCTTGAAAGACGCGACGAGTCGTTCGCGAATGTGTTGTGGTAATGAATTGAAATCGACGGTCCGAATGCTGGACATGAAGTGCCCTCCCGAAGATTGCACGAGCGCGCGACGCTATCGCATTGGCTGGGGCGATGTCTACGAATTTCGATGTCCGGAATACGAGTAAATCATGCTCGTGTTCGTCCGCGCTGCGGCGATCGACGAGGAATTGTGACGGATGAAATGCGAGTGAAGGCTGTCGGTGCCGAGCCGGGCGTGGTCAACGTCCCCGTTTTCGTTCGCACGCTTTGTAGGCGTAAGTCGACTCGCTGATGTCTTCGTCCATATAGGTTTGTCGCTGCTCGGCGGTCAAGCAATCGGTGGTGGCTTGTTGCAATGCCTCGATGAGGAGCGGCCTGTCGACGAGCCACGAGCGCGCCGAGCCGTCGAACGAAATGGTGGCAATGCGTCGGCCGTGGGGGCTGTACACGGCATTGTGGACGATGTTGGTGTGGTTGTGAAGAACCATGGGCAATGCTTTTTCGTCGACGCTCCATACGCGCACTTTTTGGTCCGCGCAGGTGGTGACGATATGCGATCCGTCGGGGCTCCATTTCGCCGAGAAGACGCCTTCGACTCGCGGTAAAACCTCGCCGGTGGGCGGCGCGAGGTACAAATTCCACAGGCGTACGGTGCGATCCATCGACGTGCTGAGCAATTGCTTCTTCGTGGGATGGAAGGCAACGTCGTGTACGTCGCGTTCGTGTCCGCGCAAGACGATGGGTTTGTCTTTGCCCTGAATGTCCCAAATACGAATGGTTTTATCCGCCGAACCGCCGGCAATTTGGGTTCCGTCGGAACTCACGGCGACCGTGTGCACGATGCCTTCGTGACCCGAAAGAATGACCGGTTTTCCCGATCCGTCGACATTCCAAACGCGCACCGTGGCGTCGGCCGAACCGCTGACGATGTGTTTGCCGTCCGGGGTAAAAGCAAGGGACGTAACCGTATTGGTATGTCCTGAAAAACTAACGACGGAGTCCGGATTCCGGGCGTCGATGATGGTGATACCGTTGTTCGTCCCGCCAAGCGCGATCTTGTCGCCGCTCGGGTTCCAGGCGGCGGAAAAATATTCGCAATTGCATTTTTCAACGAGCGTACGCAATTCGACGCCGTCTTCGGTCCACAGATGGACGCTGCCGTCCGAATGCGCGGTGACGACTTGAATGCCTTGGGGGTTCCAAGCGACGACATTGGGGATTCCATGTCCCGTCGCGAACGTAATGGGGCTCGTGCCTCCATTGGCGTTCCAAATACGGGCGGTGGCGTCGTGACTGACGCTGAGCAGGCGTGTTCCGTCGGCATTCCAACCGATGCCGTGGACGGGTCCTTCGTGCCCGTAAAATGCCGTTCCATTGGGGCTTTCGAATGGGCTGAAGACGCGAACGGTGCTGTCGAGCGACGCGGTGGCGAGGCGTTTTCCGCTGGGGCTCCAGGCAAGGGCCAAAACGATGCCTTCGTGGCCCATGAGAAATGTAGGCGGTTCCGAACCATCGGGCTTGAAGATCCCGACGGTGGTATCGACGGAGCCTGTCGCAATGTGTTTTCCATCGGGATTCCACGCAATCGAGGCAATGGCTTCGCGGTGACCTGAAAGAATGACGACGCGATCGGGATTGTTCACGTCCCAAATGCGGACGGTTTTATCCGACGAACCCGTGGCGATTTGTTGTCCGTCGGGGCTCCATTGCGCGGTATTGATTGCTTCGGTGTGTCCTTTCAGGACCATTGGTTCCCGCGGGGTTTTTACGTGCCACACGCGCGCCGTTCGGTCCTCGGATGCCGTGAGGACGCGTGTTCCGTCGGCGTTCCATGAGACGCTGACGACTTTGTCGTCGTGGCCTTCGAGCACGATGGGTTTTTCGGAATTGTCGAGGGAAAAAATGCGCGCGGTCTTGTCGTTCGACGCGGTGACGAAATTCTTGCCGCTCGGGTTCCATTTGGCCAAGACGACATCGTCGGAATGGCCCTCGAAAAGAATCGGTTTGTCGGGTACTTGGGGATCCCACACGCGCGCGGTGTCGTCGCGCGAAGCGGAGAGAAGGCGCTTGCCGTCGGGGCTCCATGCGACGTAGGTGACGGTATCGGTATGGCCCTGTAAAACGATTGTCTTACCGGAACCATTCATGTTCCAGATGCGGATCGTCTTATCTTTGCCGGCCGTGGCGATTCGTTGTCCATCGGGGTTGAGCGCGCCGGTCCAGACTTCATCGTCATGGCCGCGTTGCGTGAAGAGCGGCATGTTCATCGACAATGCTTCAATGGCCGCATCGTCCCAACCGCGCGCTTTTTGCTTTTTATCGATTTCGAGCAACATGAGCGCGGCCACGGAAGGCTGATGGCGCATGATGCGTTCGCGCGCATTGGCCATGAGCGACGCTCGCTGCGCTTTGTGGCGCTGATGAATGGCCCAGGCGAATCCGATGCCGAGGCCGACGAGACCGAGCAGTGAAAGGGCCAAAAGCCTGTGCGAAGCGTGTTTGGCGGCGCGTTCTCGGGCAAACCGAGCGGATTCCTCTTCGCGTCGTTTTCGGTCGGCTTCTTCGGCAATTCGTTCTTTTCTGCGTTCGAAAACGGTGCGGGCGAGCCAATCGTGGCCCAATTCGAAATAACGGCTGCCTTGATGTTCGGCGGCGTGGAGAATGGCCCATTTCTCGAGCTTCCCGAGGATCTCATCGGCCATTTCCGCAGGCAAGACCAGGCGGGCCTCCTTTTCGGTGAGAAGCGTACGAAAACCTTCGGCGTCGATGAAATGCTCTTCCAGCAGTTTTCGCGCTGCGTCCTTGAATTTGCCCAAGGATTCGATGGTGGTATCGAGGTATCGATCCATGATGGCCGCGGCGCCGACGCTGCAATCATTGTCATGCCGCCCGTGTTTTGCTCGGTCATCGAACAAGGCGCGGCAAACGATTTGCGCGTACGCCGATTGCACTTCGGCCTCGTCGGAAGCTCGCTGCCCGGGAACGCGGACATCCATGATCAACGTGCGGAGCTGATTTTCCTCCCAAGCTTGCGGAGGTTTTCCATCGCTTGCGGCGCGACAAACGGCTTTGGTCATTTCGGCGACGGAGAGGGGTCCGACGCGAAATCCATGGGCGAGCAATTGTTGGCGATCGCGGAGCCGATCCCGGAATCGACCCAGATAATCTTCGCGGAGCGACAATACGATTTGCAGGTTGCGAATGTACGCTCGAGACAAACGATCGAGGCCGTCGACGAACAATTCGACCGCGTTTTCGTCGCGTCCTGAAAAAAACAATTGTTCGAGCTGGTCGAGGTAAACGAGGATCGGGCGATCACTGTGTCGGGTCGCGCGCAAAAGGGCTTCGTCGAGCTGGTCGAGAATGGTTTTTTTTGTCGGAACAGCACCGATGTCGAGCTGGACGAAGAGAGATTGCACGAGCCATTCGAGCGGCGGCGGCGTTGCAGGCCAGCCGTCGATGACGACGAAGCGAAAATTGTGCTTGTCTTGCAAATGGGGCATGACACCCGCTTGCATGAGCGATGATTTGCCGGCGCCGGAAGGGCCGTACAAGGTGGTCACCGGTCGCGCGAGCACCTGATGGACGAGTTTTTTCGTTAATGCGTCGCGGCCATAAAAACGGTGTCGATCGCACGCACGATAAGGCTGAGGTCCAGGGAATGGGTTTTCGATTGTCTCGTCGATTGCGCCCATTTGTTCACCCCGGTTGCATGATTTGATCGAGATCTTCCACGGTCATTTCGAGCGCTTCGATGCCTTCACTTCTGCCGGGCAAACCCGCTCCTGTTTGCCAGATGCCTCGTTCGGCGTTATTGGCGTCGATAATGGCCAGGCTTTCGCGCGGAATGCCGCGAGGAAACGTGCGATGCAAGAGCATTCGATGTTGCCACGCATGCATGGATATGCCCAAAAATAAGGCCGGTCGGTGCGTGAGCGTGCTGGTAATGGCATTGGCGAGATCTCGCGATAACAACGTTTCGAGGTCCCCCAAGCCATGCAGATAATCGTCTTCGGTGAGCAGCGGCCGGGCAAATAGGTTTTCCGGCGTGTATCCGCGAAAAAGCCGCAATAGAACGATATCCTTGTCGGGATCGAACGACGTGAGGCCGTCGGGCGATTCTTCCCAGTCGCTGTCGGGCTGACGTACGTAGGTGACGGCGCCTTCTTCCCCGGGTTGAATGACGTAAAGAGAACGATTCGGGTGTTTTTCGACGAGCGCTCCTTCGAGCCACGGATTGCGCAAGAGCGTAATATGTGCACCTGGTCCAAGTCGCGCCGCGATGCCTGGAATGATGGACGGAGCGGACATGGTGCCCGATTTGAGGGCCTTTTGGAATTCGTGGGCCAGTTTTTCCGGGCCGCGCAGAAATGAATACAACTGCGTGATTTTGCTCAATGGCATGTCCGTCGATATTTGCAAAGGCTCTTTGCTCAGATCTTTGACGAGTTTCTCACGCATTTGCATGAAGGCCTGGTGTTCGGCTCGGCCGAGATCGCCCAGAATCAATGAAAATGGCTTGGCGAGAAGTTGGGTGAAGGCCCGAAGTTGCGGGTAGTCGGCGGGCATGGCGAGCGTCGGTGCGGACGGGCCGGTCCCCGGCGCTTGCGCATCTTTGCCGATCGCAATGGGCTCCAATTTGCGCGTTTTGAAATCGAAAATCTCGCCGTCGTGTCCACGCAAATAGAGCACCGGTGAAAAAGCCTGCGAGGTATTTTCGTACGTGACGAACAGACTTCGTCGCGCTTCATTGAGCGCTCGGGAAATGTCCCCAATGCCGCGATCGGCTTGCGTGAGAGCTCGATACAATTGTTCGGAACACGTGCGGGCGATATCGGCACGCACGGGCCATAAGTGCGCGACCACCGCGTCCGCACCGGCTCGTCCGAAGATTTCCGCCGCCGAAGCAAAGGCCGAAGGCGCGGCGCCTTCACACGCTTCGAGGATGATGGCGCGTAAATCGCTCTGAAAATTCCCCTGGATTTCTTGAGCGATCAATTCGACGGGAATCCACTTTTCTTCGCCGTCTTCATCTCCGACACGTAATGCCGGATTGTTGTTCTGTACCGTGCCATGGCCGATGAAATGCAGGACGTTTGGAGTGGGTTTTCGCCGCAATCGATCAAAGAGATATTTGGCTCGGGCGGCATCACCGACGACGGGCTCGAGCCATTCCACTTCGCCCGTGGCAATTCGCGGAGCAAGCGCGGCTTGAAGGTTTGGCAAGGACGAGGCATCCGTTGGAGCAATGGCGAGAATTCGCAAAGCCCCGCGAATTTCCCGTGGTTGCCAAGCTTCTTCGGACATGACGGTACGGACAGGAAAAACATCGGGGGAGGTGGCCCAAAAACCGAACGCCAGGTCGGGAAAACAAACGGCTTCCCAGGGAATCGCTTGCAAGTCCCTGTCGGTGACGTTGAAACGCACGAGCAAGGGGCCTTTGGCCGCTTCGGTAAGGCGTGTTCTCAATTCGGCAATTTTGCCGTCGAGAATTGCGCTTCCCAGAGATCGCGCGGTTTCGCGCACGTCATCGGGCAAAGGACGGCCTTGTTTGACGGCTCGTTGTACTGCTTCGCCAAACCGCACGATCGCGGCCAGGTCAAACCCGCCGCCGAGGCTTCGGGCTTCCGTTTCCCGATCTCCCGTGCCGCGCGCTTTGATGCGCAGATCGCTGCCGTCCTTGTAGATTTGCAGTTCGAACCACGTGGCCATGACGTTTCCTGAAACGAGGCGCGTGGGAGTTCACCACAAATCGAGCGCGTGTGCAAAAAACCGTGTACGAAAAGCAGCGGGAGACGTTTTCAGCCGGTCAGCAATTCCGCAACGGGCGTGGTGACGAAACCCGCTTCGTGGCCGAATTCGGTGAGCGGCAAACCGGCGCCGAGGAGGGCGGTGAAGGGCCCCATGCTGGTATTGCCGTCGACGATACGCGCGTGCACATTGCCTTTTAATCGGCCGCCGCCTTTTCCACAGACGAGCATGGGCATGTCGGTTTGGGCGTGTGTCCAGCCTTCGGCGTGTTCGGTCGACGAAAAAATGGAGCAATGGTCGAGCAAGTTGCCCGCACCTTCGGGGGTATTCTTGAGCGTTTCCAAGAAATACGCGAATTGCTTCATCGTAAAACGCACGGCTTCTTGCTGCTTCGTGTGTGGTTCGGGTTCGGTATGGTTCAAGTAATGCTGACCGTCGGTCGCGCCAACCATCCAATACACGGCGCCCGAGCCGCATGTGGAGTACAGAATCGAAAACGATCGCGTGAGGCCGCAAGCGAGCGCGAGCGTCATGAGATCGCTCATGGCTTTGTTTTTCTCGGCCATTTGTTCATTCGAGGCGATGTCGGGGAAGTCGCCCGGATCGCCGGGTTTGGTGCACTCCGCCGAAGGAATTTGCAGACGCGATTGGATTTCCGAGATACTGGTCAAGTGTTGTTCGAGGCGCTGTTTGTCTTTGCTGCCGAGTTTGCCCTGGAGCGTCTTGATTTGACCTCCAACGGCATCGAGCACGCTGGAGCGGGCTTTGGCAATGAGCGGTCCGGTCGTGCCGGTGTTGAAAAGCCGATCGAAAAAGGCATGCGGCGATTCTTCCGACGGATTGATGTTGGTTTCTCCGCCGACGCTGCCATTGTGTGAGAGGTATTGAAATTGCGTGCCTTCATCGGTGCCGCGAAAACGCGTGACGGCGGCTTCGAGCGATTTGTAGGGCATCGGGGTGACCGATTGAAAGTATTGGGCGGCGACTTGGTCGATGCTCGGGTACTTCATCGTGGACACGATGGTATCGCGGACATTGTCGATTTTGAGGTGCGGGCCGCCCGAGCATACGGCGCTCATGCCGGAATGATGCGGATGGTAGGGGGTTTTGACCGCCAAACCGCTGATGATGGAGACGTATTCTTTGAGCGGCAAAAGCGCGGCGAGGGCGTTGTCGGCGGGGACGTTCCAATCGGGCCCGATGGTTTGGGGAGTCCACGTGGGCAAATGGACGCCATTGCCGAAAAACCACAAACCAAAGCGCGTGGGAATTTCCGCTCCTTCGGCGAGTTTTTCACCGTTGTTGTCGAGCATGAAATCGAAAAGAGGCAATCCGACGGCGACCGCGGCGCCTCCGAGCACGCCGCGCAAGAACAAACGCCGCGAGGGTTGAATGCGTTGTTTCTGCTTCACGGCGTCACCTCTTTCGTCGATGCGGGGCTGGCCAATCGGTATCCGTCGTTCGTGACGAGGGCCAAGACGAGTTTTTTGAAGGCGTAATCCTCGCTCACGAAATCATTGACGAGTAATTCAACGGCGGCTTCGTCGGTGTTTCCGGCAAGATGCGCTCCGGCATGTTCGTAAAAGCGCCGCGCAATGCAGGCTCCGACGTCCGGCAAGGTTCCGACGAGGTCGGCCATTGCGGCGGCTCCGGAGAGTTCTCGACCATCGACGGAGGTTTTTGTATCAATGGTCAAACCGCTTTCGTCCGTGGTCCGATGGGCTCCGATGGCGTCGTAGGATTCGAATGCGAACCCAAGGGGATCCATGCGGTCATGGC
>CAYSYX010000014.1:0-1094 GCA_964435055.1 uncultured Polyangium sp.
CGGTGTGGATGCCGCAGCGAGTTCAGCGCGAATTCATGCGCGAAGAGCTTGGTACGCGGGGGCATTACATTCATCATGATTTGGCGTGCCCATTGCCGGACCTCGGATTGGGCGACGATTTGCTCATCGTGACGTCTTGCTGGTGCATGACGTATTTGGGGCCGGAACGCGTCGATTCGTTGCTTCGGGAGCTCATGACCTTCAAAAGAAGGCGCCACGGGCCCACGCGGCTTTTTCTCAATATGCTGACGGCGGGCCGATTCGATCGGCAAGTGCTGACGAAACGATTTTTGCTCGATATCGTTCCGCGGCAAGTCAAGCAATCGTTCCTAACGCAAAACATGCAACCCGTGCGCGATGTGCGTTTGGCGCTGCACGCATTGCCGCGTATGCGCGCTTTCGGGGACGAGCTTGCGGCGCACATCGAATTGATGTCCGTTCCGCAGGTCATTGAAATCGTCGAAAATACTGGCTGTCATGTGGAAGCCGTCGATGCCTCGGCCTTGTGGGGACAAACCACGAGCCTCGCGATTCGTTTGCCTGCATGATGATCGGATTGCGATATCGTGGGTGCGTCAACCGAGCATCTACGACGCTTTGCGGCAACAGCGCAGTGTAAATGAGCCAACCGGAATTCTCTGCATGAAGGTATTGCCAAAGCGCCACGAATCGTGAAACGATTGGCACGATGTCGGTATTGCAATTCAGTTGCGCGGTCGGTTCGGCTTTCGACGTTCGAGCTTTCAAGGTGCGCGAGGGACTTGATCAGGTGCCCATCGTGGATCTGGAAGTGGTTTGTCCGGAGCCGGACGTGGACTTGGAAGGGATCGTTGGAAAGCCTGCGAACTTCACGATGATCACGGGTTACGTGCACGTCGTGCAGGGACGCCGTACGTGGAACGGGATTGCCATTCATGCCGAGCAACTTCGTTCGCTCGAACGGGGGCGCGACGGAACGCTCGCTCTGTCAACGTACGCGATTCGCATCGCGCCGCCGGTGTATCTTTTGTCTTTCCGCAAAAACAGCCGAATTTTTCAGCGTTTATCCATTCCCGACATCATCGATGCGTTGCTCGAAGAATGGCGCATCGTGC